>JBJOGT010000152.1:0-5741 GCA_046048115.1 Cyanobacteriota bacterium
TCAGGCATATGAATACTATAGAGAATCGTCAACAAATCCAATCTTACCTTGATCAACTTTCACCTGAAAAGTTGGTGGTTGCCATTGATTTTTTAGCTTATTTAGTGAACCAACAAGACAATGAAGCTACCGAGGAATTATTGAAAATCTCAGGATTCAAGCAGGCGTTTCATCAAGCGCAAGAGAATATTAAACAAGGCAAGGTGATTTCTTGTGACCAACTTAAGCGAAAATATTAACTATCGTGTTTTGATTGGTATTGATGCCCAAACTTTTTTTGAATCTACCAATATCAGCCTTCAAAAAAAGCTAAATCGTTGTTTTGATCGCTTAAAAATTGATCCTCATAATCACCCTAATATTAAACCCCTCAAAGGAGAGCTATCTGGGTATCATCGCTATCGTGTTGGGGATTATCGAGTTGTTTATTGTATCAGTGATGAAGACCAAGAAGTAACTGTCATTCTCATTGCTCACCGCAGTAAGGTATACGAATAAAGGATTTAGATTTGTCCGCATTGACACTTCCCCCGTCAGTCCAAACGTATACATAAAAAAGGTAAAGAAGGATGCTTTACGGATTGGCAAAGACCACGCCCCGAAAAATTTTGCCCTTATTCGCCATATTGCTGTCTATCTATTACGACAGGAAACCTCGCTTAAGGTTGGTCTTAAGGCGTTTTGCCTTAAGGCTGAATGGAATAATGATTATCTCTCCAAAATGCTTGCCGCTTTAGTATACGTTTGTCCTGCTAATTTAAGCACTTAACTTGATGGGGCAAACTATTCGACCCGCCCCCAACAAGGACAATAGTAGATAAAGAATGAGCTATTGTCCCCCCGTAACCACCAGTTGGGGTTCTTGGTTCTGCTCGACTTGTAATTGAGCTTGACGACGAAACTCGGAGATCGAGACTAAAGTTCCTGCTTCCGCATCCCACAAAATATATTTAGCGCAGGCCGGTAAATCCCGGAGATGGAGGGTTTTGATCCCCCCCAAGAGATGAAGATTGGCTTGATGGCAGGCTTCGAGATGGTAGTTAGGAATTCGTTCCGACAAATGATGAATATTATGAAAACCAATGCTCGCTGTAAACCATTTTAAAATCCCCGGTAATTCCAAATAACTACTGCCGGCGATCGCCCCTTGGAGATAATCCCAACCCTCGGTTTTGTGGGCATAGGAGCCTTCAAAATTATGCTGGACAAAGAAGACGTAAATGAAAATTGCCGCAGAGAAAGTCAAATTAGCAAAATAAACACTGAAAAACAACCCTGCCCCTAACCAATAGCTCATCCCTATCCAGCCACCGATCACGCAAATATTATTGAGTAGTAAATCCCAAAATTCTGCCTTCGTATACCAATGCCTTGAGCGGTAGGATGCAAAGACAGCAGCAACATTGAGCTTCGGATCGGTTTGCCAACTCGCAAAAGCGTGCTGAATAAAGCCATAAATTCCTAAAATTAAGGCCAGTCTGGGTTTAATGGCTAGGTAGAAAAAGCCCCCTGGCAATAACATCACAGGATGTCGGATCACTTCGTATTGCCATTGGGCTTTTGGGCTGAGCTTAGCGAAATCTTCCGTAGAAATTAACGCTGACGGACCGCGATACTTGTCCCAATCACCATTGGTCTTATGGTGGAAAGCATGGCCCCGCGACCAAGGATATTGGGGAATGGCATTAAGCACCCCAAAGGTAAAACCGATGGCCCGATTCGCTTTTTTAGCTGTAAAGAGAGAATAGTGCCCGCAATCGTGCATCAAGGAAAAACAACGGGACGAAAACAGCGTCATCAAGATAATGATGGGGACAAGCAGCCAAGCTGAGAACGCCACTGCTTGAACCGCTAAGACCCACAAAAGAATAATCGGCACCAGGGTGCTAAGTACTTGCCAGGTGGCTCGAAGATTATCGCTCTTGCTGTAGGGCTGGAGAATAAAGTCAGATTTTTTAATCACATTTTCACCGGCAGTGCTTGGAATGACAAAGGTTGACGCTTGTGAAAAATTAAGCTTCAAACCCCTGCCCTGTTTGCAATCGACGCACTGTAGCCCCACTCATTGCTCAGGAGATTTATCCCCTTTATTAAATCATAGTTCCGCTAAATGTGTATCAGATGGACGATATGTAGAGATGGTACTCATCCTCACTCATATCAAAGATGTCAACGACCTTGCCGGTGACATTAGACTTGTTTTCCGGTAATTCAATATTGATGACCTCCCCAATTTCAATTTTATTTTCTTGGAATAGAGATTTCGATTTTAAATAATATCCATCTAAATAAAAATCGACGACATAGCATTTCATGTTATTTTCCATAGTATCAAAATTGCGTTTGGCTCCTTTAAAGTTACCACCGCAATCCCCCCTAATAAATTTATTCAATCAGACTTGACTGTTAAGGCCTCTACCCCCATCATAGGAGTGATTTTAAGAAAATATAAGGGGACGATACTTTTTTTAATAATTACTGATCGAGGGCAATAGGGTGGACTTAAAGTTAGGTTAATAATGCCAGAAATGACCCGATGACAATGGTCAGAACAAATCTTCTCCGCTAATGTCAGAATTTCAACTACTATTTTAGACTGGCAAATTAATCTGTCAATCCGATAAATTTTTACAAGAAAGTAAGTTATTTTTTATTATTTATAATCCACTAATTCCTATTAGATTTAGTTGGTAATTGTTATAATCTCAAGGTGGAAAATTCGCTGCATGGGGGTCAGAAGGGTATTGTGTGAAAAAACAAGCGGGATCAATAATCAATAAATAGAGACAGAAACTCAATTCCTTGGATTAATCCCCCTAAAACCTTATCGATCTCATCTGATGCGACGATGGAGATGAACCCATGAAAAAACTATTACTTTTAAAGAAATTGTGCAATTTATTTTGAGGATGGCAGGGCCAATTCTCAAAATTTCCCAGCTAGTAGTAGCAAGACAGTCCCCGAAAATGCGACAATGGGCGATTACGTCCCAAAAATTGCCCCGGTAATGAGTCTGAACTGGATTAGTCGTGCCGATCGCCTGCAAGCGTTGCCCCCCTATGTCTTTGCCCGCCTTGATGAACTAAAAGCAAAAGCGCGGGAGCAGGGTCTAGATTTGATCGATCTGGGTATGGGCAACCCCGATGGTAAAGCCCCCCAACCGATTATTGAGGCGGCGATCGCCGAGTTAGAAAATCCTGAAGCCCATGGTTATCCGCCCTTTGAGGGCACCCAAAGTTTTCGTCGAAGCATTACTAGCTGGTATGCCCGTCAGTATGGGGTGGAGTTAAATCCCGATGCGGAAGCGTTGCCTTTGATTGGCTCGAAGGAGGGGTTGGGGCATTTGGCATTGGCCTATGTCAATCCGGGGGATTTGGTGTTGGTGCCGACGCCGTCCTATCCGGCCCATTTTCGCGGGCCCTTGATTGCGGGGGGAGAAATTTATCCCTTGATGTTGTCCGACCAGGATGATTGGTTGATTCAACTCGATCAAATTCCCGGGGCGATCGCCCAGCGGGCCAAAATTCTTTACTTTAACTATCCCAATAATCCCACCACCGCCACCGCCCCCAAAGCATTCTACGAGGCGATCGCCGATTGGGCCCGACACTACGAAGTGATGTTGGTGCATGATTTGTGTTACGCGGAACTCGCCTTTGATGGTTATCAACCCACCAGTCTGCTGGAAATTCCGGGGGCAAAGGACTTTAGTGTGGAATTTCATACGTTGTCGAAAACCTACAATATGGCGGGGTGGCGCGTGGGGTTTGTGGTGGGGAACACCGAAATTATTCAAGGACTACGGACGCTGAAAACAAACTTGGATTACGGCATTTTTCGGGTGGTTCAAAAGGCAGCGGAAACGGCGTTGAGTTTGCCGGAAAGTTATATTGAAACGGTGCGCCAACGATATCAAAAACGGCGAGATTTTGTGATTACGGGGTTAAATACCCTGGGGTGGTCGGTGATGCCCTCCCAAGCCACCATGTATCTCTGGATTCCTTGCCCTGTGGGTCTCTCTTCGACGGATTTTGCTTTAACTGTGCTGGAAAAAACCGGCGTTGTCTTAACCCCCGGTAATGCCTTTGGGGAGGGGGGAGAAGGGTATGTGCGCCTGAGTTTAATTGCCGATGGCGATCGCCTCGGGGAAGCCTTAGATCGTTTAAAACAAGCCGGGATTCGCTATTGTTAGGGCCCTGGGTTCAATTTTTACCAATCAATCACAATCATGATCACCTGTCTCGGTTTTGACCCCGGCCGCGATAAATGCGGGGTTGCGGTGATGAACGGCGATCGCCTTTTATTCCATGCCATTATTCCCTCAGAAGACATTGCCAGCAAACTGCCCCAATTGTGCGCCGACTATGACGTTCAACAGGTGGTGATGGGCAATCAAACCACGGCTAAACAATGGTTTGAGCGTTTACGTCAATTTTTACCCCCCCAGATTCCCCTAACCCTAGTGGATGAGCGGAATAGCACCGCCGAAGCACGGGAACGGTATTGGCAACTGTATCCTCCTAAAGGCCTTGGTCGTCTCGTGCCCCTGGGACTGCGAACCCCGCCCCGTCCGGTGGATGACATTGTGGCGATTGTCTTGATTGAACGTCATCTGGCGGCGATCGCCTCAGCGTAATCCCCCTCGTTGCCCACTAGCTCTAAATGGGGATCGAGGATTTTCAGTCAAGTCCTGTTGACAAAAATTAACATAGTTTCTACTATGTGGGAGTGAGGCTATGGAAACCCAACAGAATTTCATTGCGAGAATTGATATAGACGCAATTTCCTGGGGTTTCGGTACCTTCCATTGACATTGAGTTCTCCTAGATATTCCTCGGTTTATGCCGGGGTCTTTTTTTTGACTACATCCCAGGCAAAGGCGGGTCAAGGCGCGATAATTGCACCGCACAGGCTTTCAGTTCCGGTTCCCCAGAAATTGGGCAGGCTTGGGGATGGGTGAGGGCATTGGCTTCGGTGGCATGGCCCCACAGTGCGCCCCAGTGCATAGGCACAAAAACCGTACCAGGACGGATGGCGGTGGTAATTTTCGCGGGTAACTGGGCCAGACCCCGGCGGGATCTAACGTCGATCCAATCCGCTTCTGTAATCTGTAAACGTTCCGCATCGCGGGGATGGATTTCTAAAAATGCTTGGGGATGCATTTTGATGATTTTATCAATCCGCCCAGTGCGGGTTTGGGTATGCCAATGGCCGTAGAGTCTGCCGGTGGTGAGAATGAAGGGGTAGTCGGGATCGGGGGGTTCCGCTAGGCCATTGCTGTGGAAGGGTTGAAACAGGGCACGACGATCGCCGCTGGAAAATTGTCGGTCTAGGTAAAGGCGCTTGCTTTCTATGGTGGGTGTTGATCCTGCGGGAAAGGGCCATTGTTGGGGGCCAAATTCGGCCAGGATTTCATGGTTTAGCCCCGATAAATCACAGAGGCGATCGCCGGTTAGTTGGCTAAATTCCTGGTAAACGTCGGCGGGGGATTGGAAGGGAAACTGCTCCCTAAAACCCAATCGTCTGCCCACTTCAGCAAAAATTTCCCAATCGGCTTTGGCTTCTCCCATGGGGGGTCTAAATTGTTGGCACAGGGTAACGCGCCGTTCCGAATTGGTCATGGTGCCCGTTTTTTCACTCCATTGGGCGGCGGGAAGGAGTAAATGGGCAAATTCTGCGGTTTCGGTGGGGTAATAGGCATCTTGAACAATGGTGAACGGGGATTTTCGCAAAGCAGCCTT
>JBJOGT010000153.1:0-7073 GCA_046048115.1 Cyanobacteriota bacterium
GTTTCAGCCAGATAAAGCACAAGTTGGGTTCCTGAGCGGTGATAATGGGGCTGTCGAGAAAGGTCTCGTTTTATTCTACTCGCAAGCTTGGACTTAGACAGTCCCCCACCGGATTTTGTTACGGTGAATCCTTAACAAGATGGCAACGCTCAAGCAGATAAGTCGTCAAGTAAACTATAAACAATTTCACTGTTGGAAACGTTATGCAGGGAACCCTAAACGAAATTGATCTCCGGAGTATCCTGCAACTAATTGAGGTGGGGCAAAGAACGGGAGAATTATTTGTTGAGGCATTTCCTCGTCAAGGGATGGGCAATGTCCTCGCTGGTTCCAGCGTTTATGACGGGGATGATCTCCCTGGAAGCCCCAACGATGGGGGACATTATGGGGTCAATTATTGGTTTTTATTTTTTGTTAACGGCAAGTTAGTCTATGCCGCCGATCAAAGTTGTGCCCACCTACACCGGCTACAGGCCTATGTCCACCACTATGGATTAGCCATCCCCCTGGCAGGAATGAAGTTAGAAAGTCTAGCGCTGAATAATATTCCTGAATATGCCTGTTTGTGGCAATTATTATCGAAAAATCTCCTAACGCCGGCCCAGGCTCATCGCATTATTCGCGGCATGATCGAGGAGGTTTTATTTGATTTATTGAGTCTGCGTTACGGTAATTTTGTATTTGAATTGGGGTCGGCGTTGGAACCTCCTTTGACCAATTTTGCCATTCGTCCCTTGCTCAGCCAGGTTGCCCAACAACTCCAAGCCTGGAAGCAATTATATTTACACATTCAATCGCCGGATCAACGGGTGGCGATCGCCAAGGAACCGGCCTTGGCCGCTAAGGTCCCCGAGAAACTGGCCCAACGTTTCCGAGAATGGACAGACACCGACATTTCCCTGCGCCAAATTGCCCGTTATTTACAAAAAAATGTTCCCACCGTTGCCCACGGTTTATATCCCTACATTGAACGGGGGGGACTGCAACTGTCTTCCCCCCTCCCCCGCTATCCCCGCACCGCACCGGGCTCTGGCTGGGAAACCCTCACTGACAGCCATTGTCCCCACATTGTTTGCCTAGATGATGATCTGACGGTGGGCAAACAGGTTGAATTATTTTTAACCCGTCAAGGCTATCAAGTGACGCTCTTACAAGATCCCCTCCCAGCCCTAACGCAACTGTTTACGTTGCAACCGGATTTAATTTTGTGCGATATTACGATGCCGACCTTAGATGGCTATGAAATTTGTCGAATATTGAAACATTCCCAAACCCTACGGCTAACGCCGATTATTATGCTGACGGGTAAGGATGCTTATTTAGACCGACTGTTGGCGCGGATGGTGGGGGCCAGTGACTATTTGACCAAACCCTTTGACGAAAAAGAATTGACTTCCCTGATTGAACCCTACTGCCGAAAACCCTAGGGGATGTTGCCCGAAATCAGGGAGATCTATTGCAAATTATGGCTACGTCACCACGGTTTGAGCAATTTATGGGACAACGTCGGCTCCGGGAGCAGGCTTGGGAATGGTTACAGTCTTTACTTATCTATGGGGCGATCGCCATTTTATGGCTGTGGCAGCTAGGGGCGGGGTCATTGATGCCTGGGGAAGAACTACCGGTGGATCAGGGGCAGCAATGGTTAGAACCGTTATGGTCTACCGGCTTTACCCTGTCGGAGTTCCTGGGGACGTTGGGGCAATCCCCTTTAACCGTGGCCCTGATTGCCCTGGGCCAAAGTCTGGGGGCAGACTCCCCCTGGGGTACTCGCCTACCCATTACCGTACTCAATATCCTGAGCTTGCCCCTATTGTATGGCATCGGTAAAACCCTTTATGGCAAACGTATTTCGGCATTATTAGCAGTGGTGGTTTACGGCACATCTTTGGGGGTCACCTATTGGGCCCGCTTGGCCACCAGTAATAGCCTATTGTTACCCCTAACCCTGCTTTACCTGACCAACTTATTATTCTGTCGGCGGGACTTACGGGGATCATTAGCCCTCGGTGTAAGTTTAACGGCTTTGGCCTTAACCGATCTACCCACTGCTTTGATGTTAGGTATATCCGGGTTAATCTTTCTGGGTTGGGATACCCCCCGGTTACTGCGAACACCGCTCTTTGGGATTGGGTTGGGGTTGGGGTTGCTCCCGGCGATCGCCTGGTGGGGATATTATGACTGGCAACAGGGAGGACTAAGGGATCTATTCGTCTTGACCAATGGGGCTAAAAATTTTGGCTGGCTTTGGATCGGGGGAAGTTTCCCGGGGTTGATCTTTGCGCTAACGGGAATTCAACAGGCGAGACACGCCCAACATTGGAGCTGGGGACGGTTTTTGATCTGCCAAGGGGGCATTTATAGCCTGTTGGTGATCCTTGCCCCTTGGCCAAAGGGTTCACTGATCATGCCCTTATTTGCCCCCTTTGCCCTGGGGGCCGCAGTGAGTTTAACGGAGGCTTACCATTCAACCCATTGGGTTTATCCTTCCTGGTGGCGACAAGGTCTTCTCATCAGTGGGGGGGGGTTAATGGGAGGCTTAACCTGGGTTTACTGGCAGGCGATCGCCCTAGGAAATCAGACGGGACAACCTTGGAGCCTATGGTTGTTAGGACTTTTGGCCATGGTGATGATGATGACAGCAACATTATTGGGGCAACAAAAATCGGAATTTATCGCAGTACTTTTTTGGGGACTATTTGTGTGCCTTGTCCTAGCCATTCACTCTCCCCTCTGGTTAGTTTTCTTAAACTGGACAAACCCGTAATATTTTGCCCTATGGCTTTCAATCCTCAACCTTCCCCATCACCACTTTGGGGCGTAACACAGTGCCATGGAGTTCCGCCGTCACCGAGGCAATCCCTAAACAGGTTTGTTGGCAATCTTCCACCCGCACAATCCCCAGGGGTAATTCAGGCATTAATAACCGCTGGCCTTGATACCACCGTTTCACAAATTCTGGCCCAAGACTGACTAGGGGTAAATGGGCTAAGACTTGGCTCGGCGGTAACAACGATAGTGGGTTTTCACGATCCATCGCCCTTTGCAACTCATCCAAACCAATACTCTGGCTAATCTCCATGCCGCCGCTTAACTGTCGTTCTAATCCCCCTAAAGTCGCCCCCACCCCCAGGCGATCGCCTAAATCCCTGGCCAACGCACGAATATAAGTCCCTTCCCCGCAGTCCACCATCAAGGTTAACTCCGGCTTATCCCCCGATCGCCAGTCCAGAATTTGTAGCTTAAAAATTTCCACCTCCCGACTCGGCACCTCACAGGCAATGCCCGCCCGTGCTAGCTGGTAAAGCCGTTTACCGTCTACTTGAATGGCACTATATTGGGGCGGAATTTGACGAATTTTCCCTAAAAACTGGGGTAATTCAGCTTTAATCGCCTCTAGGGTCAAGTGACTGGCGGAATGTTCCTCAATTATCTTCCCCGCCAAATCATCACTGTCCGTCCTTACTCCAAATCGCACCACTGCTTTGTATCGTTTTTCCGACGGCAGATAGGGCAATAATCGGGTAGCCTGACCCACGGCGATCGGCAGTACCCCCACAGCAAGGGGGTCTAACGTGCCACCATGGCCCACTCTGCGCGTTTTGAAAAGACGCCGGACTCTGCCCACACAATCATGGGACGTCCATTGAAACGGTTTATTTAAATTGAGGAAGCCAAGCATACTAATGGGAATGGAGGCTTAAAAATTCCTGCTGGGAAATGACCCCCATGGCATCCCGTTCCCGGTCATGGTAGAGCACTAACTCTTCAATGGGTAAGTGATGCACAGCGGGAAAACTGGTTAAAAACTCTTCAAACGCCGATGCCAATTGCTTAATCTTTTGCAACATGGGGGGGCGCTGTTCCGATCCACAAATTAATTCTAGAAAGGTTTCTGGGGGTAAGGCGATCGCCGGTTGTTGGGTTGCGGGGAAAATCGCAGCGGAACTGTTACGGGGCTGGCGGTGGAGATAATGGAAAAAGTGGGGATGCTCGTAGGTGGTGGTTTCAAAAAACGCCGTACCATTACTCAAAACCCAAGCCCATTGATAGCATTCTTTGAGAATATGGAAGTTATTCTGTGTGTGGGACATGTTAAGGAATGTTATGTGATTGTTAAATTTTACAACTTTGTCGCCATTATGGTGTTTTTTTGACAATGTTAGTTGACAGAAAAACCTTTCTCAGGTTTTTGGGGGAGTGATCGACAATCCTACACTTAAGTGCATATTTATAGGCATACGTCAACAGTCTAGTAGGGATAGCGCAAGTCTGGCCACTGTTTTCTCTTTCCTTGCAGTTTGAGAGGCAGTTTGTGAGAGATAAAGCTTAGGATTTTCAACGGTGGGCGAATTTGCACAGCTCCGCGCTAGCGTGTTTGAGACAATAAAACAAATTCATAACTTTAACGACAATAGCTATTTATGTCCTCATGCCAGCAACCTTGCTGCTTTTCTGTATTTGCTCAAAGAACAACATTCTAATTATTATCAAGGTATTGTCAAAACTATTCAGTTAGTTTTCCCATTCTTTGATAATTTTCATTTGCATCCAACGCCTAGCAATCCAGGTAAAATTGAATTAAAGTGGACAGAAAAAGGGAAAGATATTCCTTTTACGGTATTTTTTCCCTAACCATCGTGTACTCTTATAGGAAACATTTTCTTTTCTGAGGCTTGATTCATCCCAATGAAATTCCTCCATACCTCTGACTGGCATTTGGGACGTCAATTTCACAATGTTTCTCTGATTGAAGACCAAAAGCATTTGCTAAATCAGTTGCTTAACTACGTTGAAAGGGAAGCGGTGGATGTGGTCATCATTGCCGGCGATGTCTATGATCGGGCAATTCCACCGACGATCGCCGTTGATTTGCTGGATGAGACTCTGAATAGAATTTGTCTAGATCTCAAGGTTCCGGTGATTATGATCCCTGGAAACCATGACAGTGGCGATCGCCTCAAGTTTGGGGCCAGTCATTTTCGGCAAGCGGGACTACATATTTTAGGGGAATTGACGCGGATCACTGAGCCGATTAGGTTGCCCAACTGTCCTATTCATTTTTATGCTATCCCCTACACCGATCCGGAACGGGTACGATCTCTGTTTGATGTTGAGGTCAAAACCCATGACGAAGCTTATCAGTATTTACTAGAAAAAATTACGCAAAATCCGGACTTTGACCGGCACCCCAATGTGTTAATTAGCCATTGTTTTCTTGACGGTTGTGAGGAATCCGATTCAGAAAGACCTTTGGCCATCGGGGGGGCAGAGCGAGTAAATTATCAACCATTTACGGTGTTTGATTACGTCGCGCTGGGGCATCTCCATCGTCCCCAATTTAAGGGGAAAGAATCAATTCAATACTGTGGTTCTTTGTTGAAATATAGTTTTTCAGAGCAGCATCAAGCCAAAGGCGTCACATTGGTGGAAATGGATGAGTTAGGTTTGCAATCTGTTAAACGCTTACCTCTGACTCCATTGCGGAATATGCGGGTGATTGAAGGGGAATTTCAGCAAATTTTGAAGGATGGGAAATCTGACCCCAATGCTGATGATTATGTACAAATTCGTCTGACTGATTCCCATGCTATTCTTGACCCGATGAATCGTCTGCGAGAGGTTTATCCTAATGTCTTGGAATTACAAAAAGTTGGCACATTAATCGAGGCAGAGCCGCAATTAAGTTCCGTTAACCTGGCAAAACAAGATGAATTCAGTTTATTCGCTGACTTTTTCAGGCACGTACAAGGGGAAGCCTTAACCCCTGAGCAAGCTGAAGCCCTCAAAATGGCGATCGCCGCAGTCCACCAAGAAATCAATGCCCTATGAGACCCTTAACTCTTACCCTTCAAGCCTTTGGACCCTTTGCCCATACTGAAACCATTGACTTTTCTCAACTGGGAAACAATGCTTTGTTTTTGATTAATGGGCCAACGGGATCGGGAAAAAGCTCGATTTTAGATGGTATTTGTTTTGCCTTGTACGGAGAATCCAGTGGTGATGAAAGGGATGCCGGACAAATGCGGTGTGATTATGCTCCCAGTCATTTATTAACAACGTTGGAATTAACCTTTCAATTTCGTCAAGAATGTTATCAAGTTCAGCGGACTTTACCGCAAGAAAAGCTCAAAAATCGCGGAGAAGGAACCACCAAGCAAAAGCATGAGGCAAATTTGTATAAACTGGCAGCTAATAAGTCGGAGTTGATTATTTCCAAAAAAGCTACTGAAGTTACTAATTATATTGTTAATTTATTAGGGTTAGAGTCAAAACAATTTCGACAAGTGATGGTATTGCCCCAAGGAAAGTTTAGAGAGTTATTGATCGCAAACTCTGGAGAAAAAGAATTAATTTTTAGTCAACTATTTCAAACCTTAGTCTATGAAAAAATACAAAAATATTTAAAAGATCAAGCTAAGGCAATTCAGGAGTCAAAAAATAATCAAGAAAAGGAAAAGCAAGGTTTACTGAAAAGTGTAGATGTCGAATCTTTTGATGATCTTGAACTGGAGTTAACGACTCTATCTCCCCAATTAGAGATTGCCAAACTTGCCAAGGAAGAAGCTGAGGCAGAAAAGTTAAAATTTACCAAACAGAAAGAAGTGGCGATCGCCTTACAAAAGCAATTTGACGACTTAGCCATCAAACAAGCGGAGTTAGAACAAAAACTGTCTCAAATCCCAGAAATTGATGCAAAAAAGATAAGTTTAGAGCAAGCCCAACAGGCCGCTGGAATTGCGCCACAATTTGCCCGCGTGGAGGAAGAGGCTAAAAAAACAACGGCTTTACAAAAACAATTAAAAAAGCTTGATAAAGCGTTAACAGCGGCCACAGATGATTTAACTCAGGCTCAGGAAAAATTAACAACTGCTAAATTAGAATTTGCGGTCGTTGATGATCTCAAAAAAGAAAAGAATGATCTGCAGGCTTTAACCGAGAAAATAGATCAATTAACAGAACGAAAGAAACATCTTAAAAACTGCGAAAAAATCTCGAAAAAGTCCCAGGCGGCCCTAACCCAACATCAAGAAGACTACCAAGCCTTACGCAACGAAGAAGGTACAGTAAGT
>JBJOGT010000154.1:0-2737 GCA_046048115.1 Cyanobacteriota bacterium
GGAAATCGGTTTGGTCCCAACGATTAATTGATCACAAGCCCATGTCTGAACAGTATTTTGTACCGGGTCAACTCTGGCCGCGCTTGATCGAACAAAGTCGCTATGCCCTGAGCACCGGGGCGTTGCAACCGATCGCCACGGAATCCACTGGCTTAGCCGAAGGAGGAATTAACTTTGTGGTACGGATTTTGGCGAATTTGCACCGAAAAAAGACCACAACCCAGCGGCAACAGCAAGAAAAGCGCAATCCATTTTTACCCTATGAACCAGATTTATTGGTGGGGTATTTTTCTAAAACCCATTTGGGCTTACTGAATAAATTTAATGCGGTGGATCACCATTTATTAATTGTGACCCGACAATTTGAAGACCAGCAAACCCCCTTAAATCCGCCGGATTTCGCCGCCGCTGTCCAGGTCTTACGGGAAAAACCCGGTCTGATTTTCTATAACAGCGGGCCGATCGCCGGGGCCAGCCAACCCCATCGTCATTTGCAATGGATTCCCTTTCCACTGGGAGAAAATGGCCAAGATTTTCCCTTGGCATCATTATTTACCCAAGCCCTGACCCAACCTAAAGCTCTACCCTTTACATTGGCGATCGCCCCTTTAACTGCCGATAGTCTGCGTTCTGAGGATGGGGGTAAACATTGCCATCAACTTTATACACAATTACTACAACAACTAGACCTCCACCCCCAACCCAGCCAAAATCCCCAACCCCATAACCTATTAATGACCGCTGACTTTTTGAGCCTTATTCCCCGAACCCAGGAGTCATACCAGGGCATTGAGGTCAATGCGTTAGGATTTGCCGGGGGGTTATTGGTGCGAAACTCCGATCAACTGCAAACATTAAAAAAATTGGGGCCATTTAATCTGCTCCGACAGGTGGGAATTCCCCAAGATTAACGGATCAATTTCCACCCCCTTGTTTTGCCGTCCTCAACAAACCCCATGGGTCTAAGTTCCCTACGATTTCCCTGGTTTCGGGCTATCCCTGGACGGGGGAACTCAAACCGTTTCTAGCCAGTCAAAAATTCGGTCTAGCTCTTCTAGGGTAATTAGGCCATATTGCCAAAGTACAATCGGCAAATGATTACTATCTTCGAGACTGTTGGAAACCGTTCGTTCGGCGATCGCCAACGATGCATCCGATAAAGACAAATCTTGCCGGAGAAAATTTAATAACTGTTGGTAATAATTACGATGAGTCATGGAAGGGGACAAAAAATCATTTAGTAAATATTTGATTAAGAAAGAAATTATCAAGCATCCGAATATCAAGTCCGAAGAGATACTGGAAGCATAGAACTGATTACCTAACTGCCATGGCAAGACCCGATAGGCATAGGAATTATCTCCCATGCCAACCAATAAAGCTTTCCCAGTAAGGTTACAACTGATGAACTGATAACGGATTCAACATCGACGGGACAGCTAGGGAAAGACGAGGTTAATTCACCATTTCGATATTCCCCACACCAAATAATTCAAAATTCTGACAGTTTAAGAATGCCAGATTGAGAATACAAGAGTCTTTTGACTATTGCTAACGTTGAGAACGTGCAAACCGCGAAACAAAGTGTTGTAGCTTAGCTTAAGATAGCAACCCTGTCTTGGAATCTATCTTGCGACATATTCCGCCTTTTAAGTTGGCCGAATTCTAAAATAAAGCTTAAATTTTTAAACGGCAAGGGTGTGTAACAAATTCATTGGGGATCAGAAGCAGGGATAGGGATGAATTCTAACCGTTGATTGACAGTCAGTTTCAGCGCTTTTGCTCGCCCGCCCTGTAATTCTAAAACTTGATCTACTTCCGTCAACGGGCCATAAACAGGACAGGGATCAGCTTTGCAGGGGGGAACATTGGCAATAATCTGTTTAATTTCTCCTTGTCGCAAAAAAATCATGTCAAGGGGAATGAGGGTATTTTTCATCCAAAAGCGGGCAATTCTGGGTTCTTCAAACTCAAATAACATTCCCCGATCGCCAGCTAATTCAGTGCGAAACATTAATCCTTGGGCTTGCTCCTCGGGGGTTTTAGCAACCTCCAATAAAATGTCCATTGTGCCGATGGTCATTTTGGCGGTGAGGGGCAAAGGAGATACGGTGGGTTGGGGGGGAGAAGAGATACTAGGGGCACAACCCAGGGTTATTCCTATCATGATGCTGGCCCAGGTGAGTCGTAGCAGACGATTAAGGGAGAAATCTAGTCGAAGCGAGGGGGCAACCATGATTTTAGGAGGCGGACAACGGCATAAAGTAAGCAGATCTTAAACCATAATTATTGAATGTCCTCTCCCTTGTCATACCACCAAGACCGATAAACCTCTTGTATGATGACGGTAATTTTCAAACACTATTACCTTGGCTAATTAACCATGACGGTCAATTCCCCGGCGACGGTCATTGTGGGTGGCGGTTTTGTCGGTCTATTCACGGCCTTGCATCTACGTCATCAACAAAACTCAGACCCCATTATTTTGATTGATCCCCAATCGCGCTTTGTTTTTAAGCCAATGCTCTATGAGTTATTGACGGAAGAACTGCCGGAGTCGGTGGTGTGTCCCCGTTATGAGGAATTATTGGTGAATAGCGATATTGAGCATTGGCAAGGGGCGGTGACAGGGATTGATTTATCCCATCGACGGGTAACCCTCGCATCGGGGCGTCAACAAGTTTACGACAGTTTAGTGTTAGCTGTGGGGGCAGTGCAAGGTTATTTAGGCACGGAA
>JBJOGT010000155.1:0-3045 GCA_046048115.1 Cyanobacteriota bacterium
CTGACACCTGAAACTATGCCCAAATGGTTCAACACCGCCGGCCCGTGCCAAGCCGACATTCACTATATGCTCTCCCCCACGGCACGACTCCCTGAATTACTGCCGTTGATTCAACAACGCAACTACTTTGTCATCCACGCCCCCCGGCAAGTGGGTAAAACCACCGCCATGATCGCCCTTGCGCAGGAATTGACCACCAGTGGTGACTATACCGCCGTCATGTTGTCCGTTGAAGTGGGCGCTGCTTTTCCTGAGCAACCCGATATTGCCGAAGGGGCCATTCTCAGCGCCTGGGAGAATTCCATTAGTGTTTGGTTGCCAGCAGAACTTCATCCTCCCTACTATCCAGAAAATCGGGAAGGTCAACAGATTGGCAACTTTTTAAGAACATGGGCCCAAAATTCTGCTCGTCCGTTAGTAATTTTTATTGATGAAATTGATTCTTTACAGGATCAAACCTTAATTTCTGTTTTGCGACAGTTACGTTCTGGTTATCCTAACCGTCCCCAGGGTTTTCCCTACTCTTTAGGTCTAATTGGCATGCGGGATGTGCGGGACTACAAAGTGAAATCGGGGGGCAGCGATCGCCTAAATACGGCTAGTCCTTTCAATATCAAAGTGGCATCCCTCACCATGGGCAATTTTAGTGGGGAAGATGTGCGGGACTTATATCAACAACATACCGACGCCACTGGACAGATTTTTACCCCCGAAGCGATAAACCATGCCTTTTATTTAACCGATGGGCAACCCTGGCTCGTTAATGCGATCGCCAGAGAAGCCACGGAGTATTTGGTCAAGGAACGCACTGACCCCATTACCATTGCTGTTATTGAGGAAGCCAAAGACATCCTGATTCAACGCCAAGACACCCATTTAGACAGTTTGGCGGAACGGTTACGGGAAGATCGAGTGAGAAATATGATTCAACCCATCCTAGCCGGGGAAGAATTACCAGACGTTCCCCCCGATGATCGTCGTTTTGTATTGGATCTCGGCTTGGTAAAACGCAGTCTCCTAGGGGGGTTCGTGATTGCCAACCCCATTTACCGCGAAGTCATCCCCCGCGTTTTATCCCAGGGTAGTCAGGACAGTTTGCCCCAAATCCAACCGACTTGGCTTAATCCAGATAGCAGTTTAAATCCTTCCAAGCTCTTGAATGCCTTTCTAGACTTTTGGCGACAACACGGGGAACCGCTACTGAAAAGTGCGCCCTATCACGAAATTGCGCCCCATTTAGTCCTGATGGCCTTTCTCCATCGAGTCGTAAATGGTGGCGGTAGTTTGGAGCGGGAATATGCCATTGGTTCAGGACGCATGGATATTTGTTTGCGTTACGGCGATGTCGTCATGGGCATGGAACTCAAAGTTTGGCGACCCAATAAAAAAGATCCTTTACAGCAGGGATTAATGCAACTGGATAAGTATCTGGACGGATTAGGGTTAGATACGGGTTGGTTGGTGATTTTCGATCGCCGTCCCGATTTACCCCCCATTGAAGATCGGGCGACAGTGGAAACCGCCCTTAGTCCCAGCGGTCGGGAAATTATTGTCATTCGGGGCTAAACGGCGATCGCGTAGCGGATATCGACGAGATCGCTAAGATAAATTTACTCTTAAGCATTTCTCTAAAAAATATGGATAAGCCAAAACCCTTAAGGGCGATCGGGCTAATTGTGGCGAACAAACAAAAGCAATAGTCAATGTCCACGGGAGTTCCATAAACGAAAATACCCGCTGAGGGCGGGCAGGGGCAGAAATATTCTGGATATGACATCGTTTTTTGATGGGTCTCCGGGTCAAGAAAGCACCGGCAGACCATAAGTTTACCTAGGATTAACTGCCCATCAATGCCTGGGCTAGACCAATGTAAAGGGGAATACATAAGCCGATCGCCACTGGTGTGCCAATGGCAGTGGATGCACCAATGTAAGCAGAGGGGTTAGCCGACGGAATACCCGCCCGCAGAGTAGGCGGACCTGAAATATCGGAACTGGACGCCGCAATTACCGCCAGAATCACAACACCACCAAAGCTAAATCCCGTTGCATAGTGGGCAATCATCCCCAAACCAAATGCAATGAATCCATGAAGTATCGGTGCAACAAATGCATAGACTGCATACCATTGGGCTACTTTACGCAACTCGTTCAGCCTTGACCAAGCTTCCATACCCATGATCAGCATCAGGATTGACAGAATACCTTTGAACAGAGGACTGAAAAAGCTCTCATAGACACTTTCCGGCTGGGTGAAGATACCGAGGGCGAGGCCAAGTAATAGAGCTGATAGGGCAGAACCTTGGAGACTTTCCTTGACAATGGGCCATATTTCTACTCGTTTGCCGGCATTACTCCGTTGTTGACTGAGATATTCCTGACGAGTGCTGGGATAATCTGGGGCACTGCCATAGTCTCCAGCAGCTACCAATTCCTTGCTTAAGTATTCCTGTTTGCTCAGATCCTCGCTGGGGGCGTGACGCTTGTTGTTGACATGAATACTGGCCACCACGATCGCCGTTACGAGGGCGGGAATATCCATAAAAGGATAAAGGGCAGCAGCCCAAGCTTCATATTCAATGCCCTGGGATTCTAAAACAGTGAGAGCGGCGGCCATGGTAGATCCACTCACCGCCCCAAAGAGTCCGGCGGTGGCTAAGGCATCCACCATCTTGATTTTAGGTAACTTTCCTAAGGTATAGCGCCCGATGAACACAATCAGAATTCCCATTACCACTGCGAATAAGGCGGGCAATATCATCTCTGCCAAATTGGCATTACGGATAGCGATACCACCGCTCAAACCCACTTTGATGAGCAGCATGAAAATGATGAACTTATAAATGGCATCGGGAATTTGTAGTTCGCTACCAAGGGCTGCAATGATAATACCGCCGATGAGAAAGCCGAGGGTCGGGGATTGCAACTGCCCCAGGAAGTCCATCAAGAAATTTGACAAGAAATCCATAGTTTATTTTTTCTCCTTAAAATTGGAATGTACAGGGGAGGCAAAATGGCAGGCCTGATCATGAACCTTTGACAGCTA
>JBJOGT010000156.1:0-4034 GCA_046048115.1 Cyanobacteriota bacterium
TAACGCGGATGTGGCGGAATTGGTATACGCGCACGTTTGAGGGGCGTGTGGCTTTGCCTTGCGAGTTCGAGTCTCGCCATCCGCATTTTATCAAGACCAATACAAATCTTGCTAAATCACCCCATTTAGCGCAATCATCCTCCCCATTCCCGAATGGACTCGCAACACCCTGCTAATGAGTCTGGGAATCGGGAGTAATATTAATCTTCAGTCAAGATTAGTCAAACAAACATTCATTTCCCCGCCGATCCCTGACCCCGTTCAATCAGGGACAAATTAAGAAAAGCAAGCAGATTATGGGAGCTATCCTAGGATTTATTTTGCTTTTCCCCCTTTTCTGGCTTGGGTCGAGTGAATTTTGACGGCGAGGGAAAGTTTTCAACGGGCATACCTTTGACTGCTTGGGCCATAAATGATCGCCAAATCGGAGCCGCATAACCCCCCCCAGAAACCCCTGTCCCCAGAGGGCGATTCGCATCATCCCCAATCCAAACCGCCGTTGCCAACTGGGGCACATAACCCACAAACCAAACATTACGCTCATTATCGGTGGTTCCCGTCTTACCGGCGGTGGGTCGGCCCAGATAAGCGGAACGGCCGGTGCCGCTGTTAACCACGGATGTTAATACCGAGGACGTGCTGGCGGCGGCCCAGGAATCAAGTACCAGTTGGGGTTTCGGGGTATTGTCGAGTAACACATTTCCTTGAAAATCCGTCACCCGCAGAATAGAAGTAGGTTCTGAATACCAACCATTACTGGCTAGGGTAGCATAGGCCGTTGCCATATCTAGGGGGGTGACATCCACAGACCCCAATGGTAAGGAGAGTACGGATTGTAACGGACTTTTGATGCCCATGAGGCGGCAATGCTCGATCACTTTATTGATCCCCACCCGACTACCGATTAAAACCGCAGGAATATTTTGGGAAACCACCACCGCAGTGCGAATGGACATGGAACCGGAAAAGCCACCACCGTAATTTTTGGGGGAATAAAAAATGCCGCCATCCCGTAATCGAATTGGTCTATCTTCGATGGGGGACTCCGGGGTATATTTCCCGCTAGCAAAGGCCGTGTAATAAACAAACGGTTTAAAGGATGACCCTGGTTGACGACGGGAAATCATGGCCCGATTTAATTGGCTTTTGTCGTAGTCTACCCCCCCGGCCATGGCTTTGATGAAATGGGTTTCAGGTTCGACAGCGATGAGGGCAATTTGTAACTCTTTAGCTCTATATAAACGGCTTCTAAGATTCCTATAGGCAGATTTAACGGTATTTTCCGCTAATTTTTGCGTGTCATAATCAATGGTGCTTTGAACCCGTAATCCTCCCTTAGCCACGCTTTCTGGTCCAAATTTATCCTGTAGTTCCGCAATAACTGCATCAGTCACATAGGGCAGTTTGCTACCTTGCCAAGCGGTGGGTTTGCCCAATTTCCCTTTAAGATCTTCTTTTTTGACTTTTTCCGCTTCCTGGGGGGTAATCCAGCCAATGGCAGCCATCCGGTCTAGTACTACTTCTTGGCGCTCTTTAGCTGCCTCATAATTATTGAAGGGACTATAGGCTTCGGGGGCTTGGATCATCCCCGCTAACATGGCGGATTCCGCTAGGGTCAAATCCGATGCATTTTTTTTGAAGTAACTATTGGCTGCGGTTTGGATGCCGTAATTGTTGTGTCCCCAATAGATATAGTTGAGGTACATATCAAGGATTTGGTCTTTATCAAAAATTTGCTCTACTCGCACCGCCAAAACTGCTTCTGCTAGTTTGCGGGTAAAAACCCGTTGCTGACTGAGATAGAGGTTTTTGATCAATTGCATACTGAGGGTGGATGCCCCTTCACTCACGCCACCACTTTTAACGTTGACTAGGAGGGCACGGCCAATACTGTTGGGGTTGATGCCGTTGTGTTTATAAAAATTGCTGTCTTCGATCGCCAGAACGGCCCGCTTCAGGTTGGGGGAGATTTCTGTCAGGGGGACAACTTGGCGATGCTCTTCGCCGTGGAGACTGAGGAGTTCTCGTCCTTTGGCGTCGTAGATATAGCTAGTTTGGGCGGGGACATAGGAGCGGAGACCCCGCACATCGGGAAGATTGCGAAAGCTGATGGCAAGCCCAGCCAGGGTTCCGGCCACCACGGCACTGGACACTAATCCCACTCCCAAGAAGGTGGTTCCGGTAATGTTAAGAATTCCTTTGAAAAATCCTGGTTTAGGATGGGTCGGAGTTTCGGTCTGAGTGGGCTTTAGGGTGGTTGTTGGTGACACGGTGCAGGCTTGTCCTCACGCCAAAAGGTTAACAGCGTCAAAATTTGAGCGGGAAATTGAGCAACTTACTGGAACAATTTAGCCCAAAATCAATCCTAGTTTAACTTACTCAAGTTCGATTAAAAGTTGATAGGGGTTTAGAATTGTTCCTTTCAAAGCCAATTTGCACTCAATCGCTAGTGGGATCAGGCTTTTGCTAAATTGACATTTAATTCTGTTCGGCGCTGCATTGGGGCTTGAGTACTGTGGGGAGTTGCTGCAAAAGGTTGTCGGCGATCGCCTGGGGAGATTGTTCCTCCGTAATGACTAATCTCAGATCGGCTTGGGCATACAACGCTTGGCGATCGCCGAGTAATTGGTTGAGACGTTGATGGAGATCCTGGTGCTGCAATAGGGGGCGGGTTCGATCATCTTGTAAGCGTTTAACCAAAATTTCCACTGCCACATCCAGCCAAACCACAATGCCGTGGTGGAGATAGCTCCAATTGTGTTGTTGCAAAATGATTCCTCCCCCCGTGGCGATCACACTACGGGTTTGGGCGGCTAATTGTGCGAGTACCTGACTTTCCAATACCCGAAAAGCGGCTTCCCCTTGCTGGGCAAAAATATCAGACACAGAACAATCCGCAACCCGTTCAATCAAAATATCCGAGTCGAAAAATCGATAGCGGAGGCGTTCTGCCAAGATATGACCAACGGTGGATTTGCCGCTGCCCATCATGCCAATCAAGAAAAGGTTAACGCCTTGGAGGGGGTCTTGCATGGGGAAATGGTTCAGGTAAAGAAGCTAATCAATATCGTTAGCCTGTTAGCCGTTATTGACTTTATTGAAAGGGATCTCGCAGGGATCCGCTACACAGTGGGCCAGTTAATTACCAACAAACTACCTCCCAATCAGTGGGCAATCAGGAGATAGTCTAGCGATTAAAAGGTCAGCGACATTAACGAATCACATCTAAGGCCACGTTAGCCACGCCACTACTGTGGACACCGATCGCCTGGGCCGCGCCCTTAGAGAGATCAATGACTCGACCACGAATGAAGGGCCCCCGGTCATTAATGCGCACCACCACAGACTTGCCATTACGCAGGTTGGTGACCTTAACTTTTGTGCCAAAGGGCAGACTTTTGTGGGCTGCGGTCATAGCGTACTGATTAAAACGTTCGCCGTTAGCGGTGCGACGACCGTGGAAGCCTGGGCCATACCAAGAAGCCATACCGCCCCGAATCCGGTTGATGGAGTTATAGGCAAGGGAATTACTAACATTGACCATCGGGGGAGCAGCGGGGGCTGTGGCCAACGGTTCCGCTCCCCCTAATAAGCGTCGGAGACGATTGGTAATTTGTAGCGCAGACTGATGTTTCGCTAAGGCTTTTTCGGGTAAAACCGTGTTTTTGTCCAGGGTAATTAAGGTTGTTTCCCCGGTTTTTATCACATACTGCTTGGCGGTTTGATCAAATTCAAGCTGAATGGTGCTGGCATCAAAGTCGGAGTCCTGGGCCAGTTGATTGAGTTGGGCGGCGATCGCCTCGGCTCGTTGTAGCGTATTACCGTCAGCGGTGAGTGATTGGTTATTGGCCAGGGTTGCTAATTCAGCAGGGGTTCCCACAAAAGTGACGACGGGGATTTGATTAATTCTGAGGGTGACTGCCAATTGATCATTTTTCCACGGGTGAGGAATCACGCTGGCAATCTCACTACCGGCCAGTTGATCCGCTTGGGACGCCGGGGAAGCATTTAAGGTTGCAACAGAAGGATTAGTT
>JBJOGT010000157.1:0-7564 GCA_046048115.1 Cyanobacteriota bacterium
GGAATCATCTTTAGATATTGTCCAAAATTTAAAACAGCCGATTGTTGCTAATTCAGCTCAAAAAGCTGCAGATATTAGCACTAGAAATTATATTGCCAAGCAAATTAAATCTTTTCCCTTAGTTAAACAATCACTCAAAATTATTCCTCGATCATTGCGCCAAAAAGGCTATGAAAATTTAACGAAATTACCCCTAACGAGCAATGCGAAGAATCCTTATCAACGCCCTCCTATGCTTCCTGAAACACGGGAACTGCTCAGAAACTACTTTGCGGAACCGAACCGAAAACTATCAGAATTTTTAGAGCGTGATTTGTCATTTTGGCAGTAGTTAACCCTCAACTTTGACTAGATTAACTATTCCCAGGCAAATTAAGTGTGAAATAATATTAGCTGCCTACTTTGCTTTTTCCCATGACCCAAGTACCATTAGCCGATCTGAAAACCGTTGCCTTGACTGATGTGCGAGCCTATCTGCTTGATTCATTAGCCCGTTATGCCTATCAAGAAGGGGATTTTGTCCTGTCTTCCGGGCAACCGAGTTCCTACTACATTAATGGGAAACAAGTTACCCTCCGGGCTGATGGGGCCTTGGCGATCGGGCGTTTATTATTGGCGGAACTTCCCGAAAATACGATTGCAGTAGCGGGGTTAACCCTAGGGGCCGATCCCATTGTCAGTGCGGTGAGTACGGTGTCTGCCTATGAAGAAAAACCCGTGGCGGCGTTAATTATCCGCAAGGAAGCGAAGGGCCATGGCACCAAAGCTTATATCGAAGGGCCAACCTTAGATCCCGGATCGCCGGTGGTGGTGTTAGAAGATGTGGTGACAACGGGAAAATCGGCAATGTTAGCAGTGGAACGGTTACGGGCGGCAGGTTATGAGGTCGATACGGTGATTTCAGTGGTGGATCGGGAGCAGGGAGGACGGGAATTTTATCAGGGTCAAGGCTTAACGTTTAAGGCGTTATTTACGATTAAGGATATTCAGGCAGTCTATGTCCCTACTGCCCCCCATACCAGCGCATAAGTACTCGGGCTAGGCGTTGGGGGTCGTGGCGGACTCGATGGGTATTTTCATCTTCTCGCATGACATTAGCAAGAATAATACGGCAACCTTTTTGGGCCACGGCCTCCCGGTCTAGGTAGACGGGATGGGAATTTTCGGCGGCATAACTTTGGAGGACTTCCGGCGAAGGGGGTGTTCTTTGGACGAGAACAGCATCATACAGTCGTTGGGGAGAAATCCGATCAATAGCGTTTAAGTGATCACCTACGGTGTAGTGATCTGTTTCACCGGGTTGGGTCATGACATTGCAGATATAAATGCGGGGCACAGTGGCGTTGGCGATCGCCGTTTGAATTTCTGGAATTAACAAATTGGGAATAATGCTGGTGTAGAGGCTACCGGGACCAATGATGATATAGTCGGCCCCGTCAATCGCCTTCAATACCGCAGGTAACGCCTTAGGATGCTCTGGAAAACACCCTATACGACGAATTTTTCCCTGTGCTTCAGGAATATTGGATTCTCCTTCGATATACCGCCCATCCTCCAATTCGGCCCAGAGTCTGACATCATCCAATGTGGCTGGTAATACCCGACCTTGTACTGCTAAAACCTTAGAACTGGCGGCGATCGCCTGCTCAAGATCCCCCGTAATGTCCGTCATCGCCGTGATAAATAAATTGCCAAAACTGTGCCCTGATAACCCATCCCCCGCTTGAAAGCGATACTGGAATAACTCCGTCAGCAACTTCTCCTCATCCGCCAACGCCGCAATGCAATTACGAATATCCCCCGGCGGTAAAATACCCATCTCCCGTCGTAGCCGCCCCGACGACCCTCCATCATCCGCCACCGTCACGATCGCCGTAATATTGGCGCTGTAATGCTTTAACCCCCGCAACAACGTCGATAACCCCGTCCCCCCCCCAACCACAACAATTTTTGGTCCCCGATTTAAACGGCGATGGGTCAACAGCACATCAACCAACTCCGGACTAATTTCTGGCTGCAACACTTCCGTGATTGATCCCACTGTCCGACTTTGGCCCCAGAACACCAAAAACAACCCTAACCCCAACAACAATGGCCCTGAAATGTAATTCGGCATGACATTGGTCACCACTTCCAACGCCCTCGCCACCAAAGATCCAATGCGATAGATCGGCGTCAGCTTAACCCAAATCGCAAAGCCCAAAAAAATCAAACTCAACCCTATCACACTGATCATCAGCCAGCGTTTGACAAACAATCCCGGCGATAACCACTTAAACCAGCGATTCACCTGCTGGGGCGTGCGCTGAGAGACTGTATTTCCCCATTTCCGTTGTTCAGACTTGAGCTTACGCATTGCGGACTTGAAGGGGCTGTGGGTCATACATTTGCGACAGAAAATCAATAAGTCGAGACGACATTACTTTAATCTAGTTTGATCGTGATTGAAAATAGACATCTTCAATAGACATCGTCCCAGGCAAACACCGAGGAAGCGGGATATTTCATCGAAATCTCGATACCCATCACCGTTATTGTGTAGAATGGCAGGCTTAATAGCGTATAGTGTAAGTCGTCTTCGTGAAACCCTCGAAAATTGCCTAAAGCAACTATGTATTGTTGTTTTCATTTCGGGTTTGTGCATTCCCTAGGCAAAACCATAAAAATGCTTCCTTTTAACCTCCTATTTTGTGTTTAATTTTTGATTATCCTTTTGCCCTAATGACTTAAATTCACTGATGCTTAGACAAATGCTAACGTTTAGACAAAACTGCTGATTTGCATATACCTTGTCTAGGCTGAGTCCCTTCTGACAATAATTCTAATTACCTTTAAAATGTACTGATGTTACCCTTATGAATATTACCGCCTTTACCGCCTTAATACTTAAACTATTTGGCATCATTTTCATCCTAGCTGCTCTATTAGACTTCGTTACCCTGGCGATTCCACTCCAGTTGGGGGATCAGCAATGGCAACTTGGCTTTGTGACCGGAATTGTGGATCGGGGGGTAGTGCCGATGTTGGGGATGGCGTTATTAACCATTGGCTACTGGGTTGACTCGACCCTCAAATTGAATAATCCCAATTACCAAGGCTCAAAGTTTGATCTCAGAATTCCCGCTTACGTTTTAGCGATTCTGCTGGGCCTCATGTTTTTACTATTTGTGCCTGTGCATTTAATTAATCTCAACCAAGCAAAATCTGCCGCTGTGCGCCAAATTGAACAAGGGGCAGGTCAAGGGAAACAGCAGGTGGAAGGATTTCTGAGACAGCTCAATTCCCTCTCCCAAAACCCGGCGGTCTTAGACCAACAAATTGCCGAGCGTGAGCGGGTATTATCTACGGGAGAGGCTAATGGGAATGCCCTCAACCAACAACAACTAGTGTCTTTACAACAGGAAACGAATCAGCTTAAAAGTCTTCGGGATTTATCCAAAAATCCCCAGGCATTTAAAGAAAAAGTAGCAGAAATCCAAGGAAACTTAGAAACCCAACTACAAGACCGGCAAAAGAAAGCGGAACAGCAAGCCTCTATTCAGGCTTTGAAACAAGGTCTACGGATTGGTTTGAGTAGTTTGATGTTATCCATCGGGTTTGCGGCCTTTGGGGCATTGGGAATGCGAAATGTGATTTCCGAGAAGAAATTGTAAAATAGCTTCCTAGCGTCTGGCTTTTTTCCTGGCCGCTGATTGATCCTTGAGGAATCAATAATTTCAGCGGCTAATCTTATTTTTGGAGAGTTTTGTCTATGCTGCCGCGCCAACAACCCCGCCGTATTGCCCGTGAATTGTCTTTGCTGAGTTTGAGTCAGTTAAGTCGTAAGGATATGCGGGCTGAACAGCTTGAACAGACGGATTTGGAGGCGCTCCTATTAGCGGCAACAAGGACATTGAGTGGGGAAGTTCACGATATTTTAGAAACGGCGTCAGCGGAGTTAAATCGCAGCAACGATCGCCTATTAAACAGTGAAACCCGGGCTAGCAATGTCAAAAGTGCCCAGGCTATTTTGCAAGAAGCGATGGCTCTGACCCAGTCCGCTATTAATCGTTTGGCGATCGCCGTGGAATTGCCCGAAACCCTACAACTGGCCAGTCAATTGGAGGTACGGCAATTTGCATTAGACTTATTGGGAACGGTGTGCCGACGGCAACAAGAAATCGATCAGCGACTGCAAGACGCCATGGTGGATTGGCAACTCAGCCGCCTGGCCAAAATTGATCAAGATATCCTCCGTTTGGCGATCGCCGAGATTTATTACCTCGCGGTGCCCCAAAAAGTGGCCATTAATGAAGCGGTGGAATTGGCCAAACGCTACTCCGACGCCGAAGGTTACCGGTTTATTAATGGGGTCTTGCGACGGGTAACGGAAAAGAAAGCTCCGTCTGTCCCGGAAGCCTCTACCCCGTAAATCACTTTAGAGAACCCTGGGTTGTTTGCTACACTTTTGCTCAATGACCGTTTTATGGCGATCGCCCCATCAAGATCCATGACAGAAGCCCAATCCCCTGCCCCCAAAGCCCCCGCTGCTAAAAAGCCTAAACCCCCGGCCCTAGAAGATAAACCGTTTACGGAATTTATTAACCAGGATTTTCTCCCAGCCCTGAAATCTGCCCTGGAAAAAGTTGGTCTGAGCGACGTCACCCTCAGCTTCACCCAAGCCCCCCTGCCCATTAGTGGGGCCGACGCTAAAACCTATTGGCAAGTCCAGGGAAGTTGGCCGAAGAACCAACGTCAATTTACGCTCTACTTTTTCGATGAATCCCTGACCGGCGCTAAAGGCTTTTCCTACAGCACCGACAACCGTCCCCCCAGCACCCTAGAGTCCTTCATGATCGATGAACGGAAAGTCACCCTGGATTTGATGGTGCTTTACACGTTGCAACGGCTTAACGGGCAAAAATGGTTGGGCGGTAATTAACCTATATAAAAACTTTGTCTGGGTCGATCGCCGGGGTTAAACCTAAAAGTGTTTCTGCGGCGATCGCCTGGGCTTGGGGCATTTGGCCATGGGAAAAGACCCAGGGTAAATCCGGGCAAACTTCCGTCATTGGTTGGTGGAACCAATCCAACACATAGGGACTGCCGTAAAGGATTAACCCCTGTAGATTGGATAAACCTAGATATTGCCGATAGAGGGCTTTACTAGTCTCACTTAACCCTGCCGTACCCCGAAAAGGATTGCCGCGAATAAACACTTGTAGAATAAACGGACGCTGGGGTTGGGGATAATGCTGAAGTAACTCTGGGGTTAATAATTGGGGTTCGTAACCAGCTTGTTTGGGTAACGTCAAGGCAGGACAGACCCGGTCTAAAAAGTCGGCAGTGAGGAAATCATCAACCACGATTAAATTGTGCCCCGTTGCGGGGTTTCGTCTGGCGATCGGCAAGGTTCCGCCTTTCTGTAAAGCTGTCGTTAGAATGTGGTGAACCACTTGACGTGCGGGTTCGGGGTTCAGGGTTTGGGAAATCGGTAAGGAATTCGGGGAAAAATCCAGTTTTTGTTTGGCTTTTAAGACCCGTTGCAGGGATTGATCAATCCGTTCTTCGCTCAATCGTCCCGTTTGTACCGCCTGTTCGATCGCCAGAATTACAGGGACGGGATCCGGGGGCATGAGCAAAATATCGGCCCCAGCGGAGATCGCCCGGATGGCCACTTCTTCGGGGCTAGCAATTTGGGTCACGCCCCCCATGATTAACGCATCGGTGACAATAATGCCGTCAAACTGTAGAGCCTCCCGCAATTGTCCCGTCAAAATCGTTGGAGAAAGGGTAGCCGGATTGTCCCCATCCCAGGCCGGAACCAGAATATGGGCCGTCATCACACTATCCACTCCCTGGGCGATCGCCCCTTGGAAGGGAGGCAACTCAACTTGTTTTAACCGTTCAAGATCATGGGGAATAACGGGCAAATGTAAATGGGAATCACTGTCGGTGTCGCCGTGGCCAGGGAAATGTTTGGCAGTGGTTAACAGGGGAAAATCCTGTGCTCCCTCAATAAAAGCTTTAATCAAAGCACTAACAACGGTGGGATCTTCCCCAAAAGCCCGGATATTAATCACCGGATTATCCTCATTATTATTGACATCGGCGATCGGGGCCAAAATCCAATTCAAGCCCAAGGCCAACGCTTCCTGGGCCGTAGCCGCGCCCATTTGGCGAGCGTAATCTTGAGCTAGGGCCAAATCCTGTTCAGCCACAGCCCCCAGAGCCATCGGTGGGGGAAACCAAGTCGCCCCGACAAACCGCTGCCCCACCCCCTCTTCAATATCAGCAGCAATTAATAACGGTGTCGGTGACCAGGATTGTAATTGTGCCGTGCGGGCAGCCAATTCAGCGGCACTGCCCCCCAGTAAAATGACTCCGCCCAGATTTAAGGTTTCTAGCCATTGTTTCAGCTTGGTATTGAGCGGTTCCCAGGCTGGATAACGAATTTGGTGATCAAATAAAAATCCCGACGCCCTCACCACAATCAACTGACCAATTTTTTTACGCAATGTCCAGGAATTTGCATCAACAAACAGAGTAGAAGGGTCAGTCATAGGAAAATTGAAAGGCTTTCAAAAAATTAAGATTTCAACCAAACAAACACTATGCCACAACGGCTAGACCATTTTGACTAAGAGCATCTGGGGATCGGGTCTCCAGCGCTACGACACAAACTGCAATTCAAGGACAGTAACGCCCCTGTTGTTAGCCTAGGCAATGGGATATTACTCAAAATCCTAGCGTTTTCTTGTTCGTCAAATCCGCCCCAAACCGTTAGTTGAGATTGACCTGCCGTTTGAGTAATTTAAGCTCCCCTGGGGTTAAAAAGCGAAACTGTCCACTGCCGAGGGATTTACCCTGGTTATTCAACTTGAGTGGCCCAATACTACGACGATTTAACTTAAGCACCACAAAACCTAATTCCTCGGCCATACGGCGAATTTGACGGTTGCGGCCTTCAGTGAGGGTGATTAATAAGTGGGTTTGATCGCGGGTTTCTGCCAGGATTTCCAGGGTTGCCGGTAAGGTTTTTTGTCCCTCCAAATCCATTCCCGATCGCCATTTTTCTAGGTCTTCATCACTGGGATGCCCCTCTAACCAAACATCGTAGGTTTTGGGCAAATGGTAACGGGGATGGGTCAAGCGCAGGGTTAACTCCCCATCATTGGTGAGCAATAACGCCCCGGTGGAATTGCGATCTAATCGACCAACGGGATGGAGTCCTTGGCCCTGTTGTAAATTCCTCGGCAAAAGATCCAACACCGTCTTGCGCCCCTTGGGATCTTCGCAGGTGGACAGCACATCCTTGGGCTTATTCATTAGTAAGTACAATTTACGAGGACGATCGGTGGGTTTAATGGGTTTACCGTCCACCAACAGGTGATCCTGGTGGGGATCCGCTTTGTCCCCCAATTGGACTGGTTTGCCATTGAGGGTTACCCGACCCGCCATAATCAGATCTTCAGCGTGACGGCGAGAGGCAATGCCCCACTGGGACAATAATTTTTGAATGCGTTCAGACATAGGTGTTCATCTTTTTTTTTTGTTGCCAAATAATGTACTAAAAAATCCCCCC
>JBJOGT010000158.1:0-5246 GCA_046048115.1 Cyanobacteriota bacterium
TCACCTGCTTAGCAATTTCAGCGGTCTGGCTCCGGGGTACAATGCGGGAACCATCGGGGTTGACAATTTCTTCAGTTTTAGCCACAAAAGCCGCTGTCCCCGGTTCAAAAATTGCCCCGGATTGAACCAACGCCGTTACTTTATTAGCGGCGATCGCCGATTCCACAATGGTTTCATTACTGCCATTGAGGGAGGTAATGGGGGTATTTCCCGCTTCAAAACCAAAGGATTCCGCATAAACCTTAGCCCCCGTCGCATGGGTAACAGCACCACCGTTGGAGGTTCCCCCCAGTTGGTCTTCCATGTGACCCAGGTAGACCCCGGCTTTTTCGAGCTTATCCCAATTTAAACGTCCGTCGGGGCCATGATCGACGAAACGAGCAAAGGCGAAATGGGACGGACTAGTTCCATCGGGATGGATAAAAATAACATGATTGCCAGCCATGGATTGATAACTACCCTACTTAAATTTTGGGGAAAGAAATTTTGACCTTTGCTAGTTTCCTATACTCAGATTAAGCGGTATTTATGATTCGGTTATGATTGGTTTAAGGTTTTGGTGACGAGGGATTTATTTCAACCCTAGAGTGTACTTTTGGGACAATATCCCAAGAACTAGGGTTAAATATAGGCGGGACACACAGTGATGTACCAAATGACGATCTTTAAGCAACGTAAAACCACTAAAAAAATTGAGGTAGCGCGTTGAATGAAGTGATGATATAAAAGCATTTTTGGTGTTAGTTGAGCACATTTATCTATCAGGAATAGAACCTGTTACGGCAGTTAATTGTCCGTATTTATAAAATTATGTCAACTTATGTCAACGCCAAATATCCCTCTATTCCCGAGCAGATAAAGGTTGTAGCCAAATCCAAGGGACGATTAACAATTGAATATAAAGAAGTATAGTCTTCCGTTTTCTCTAAACGTTTTTAAGTTTAGATTAGGCTGGTGATTGACTGCAATAATCAGGAAACGATTGGCTATTTTTTAGAGTCTAGATCTCAACAATCTGCTAAACAACTTTTGGCTAGTCTTCCCCTTGTTCATTCCCATTGTGTTGTTGCTTACACCGCTTGATTTTTCACAGTCCTATCGATGGTCAACCTCGTCCTTCCTAAGCTGATAGTCTACTTCTTTGGATCTGCCCTAGGCTTGATAATATTCTCGAAGCCATTGCCATTCTTGGGTAAGTCCAGTTTCTAGATCTATCTGGGGAATATAATTTAGCAATTTGCCAGCTAGGGTAATATCAGCGTTGGTATGTTTTGCATCACCAATGGCAGCGGGTAGATAATGTCTTTCTAAGGGAATTTGGCTGATTTTTTCGATTAAATCGAGGATGGTGCCTAGGGCGATGCAGGCATTACCACCAATATTAATAATTTGTCCGAGGGCGTTGTCTGAACTGGCGGCGGCTAAGTTGGCAGTAACGACATCGGCGACATAGGTATAGTTTCGGGTTTGCTGTCCATCGCCCAAAATCGTGATGGGTTGATGTTGGAGGGCAGCAAGGAAGAATTTATGGAAGGCCATATCGGGGCGTTGACGGGGGCCATAAACGGTGAAGTAGCGGAGGCTGGTAATAGGTACTCCGAAGTTTTGATGGTAAAGATGGCAGAGTTGTTCGGCGGCAAGTTTAGTAATACCGTAGGGAGAGACCGGTTGAAGGGGAGTCAGTTCAGTGGTGGGAAGGGTTTCGGCGTTGCCATACACTGAGGAACTGGAGGCAAAAATGAGACGTTTCAAGTGGGGAGCCTGGCGGCAGGCCTCTAGGATGATTTGGGTGGCGTTGAGGTTGTGTTCGGTATAGTCTTTGAAGTTTTGCCCCCAACTAGCACGCACTCCAGCTTGGGCAGCGTGGTGATAGATAGTTTCAACATTTTGCAAGAGACTAATCCAGTCTAGGTTTTGGATGCTGTCATGGATTAGGGTAAAGTTGGGGTGGTTTTGGAACGGTTGAAGATTGACATATTTCTGGCGACAATCATAGTAGTTGTTGAAGTCGTCGATGCCGATGACATAATGGTCTTGATTTAAGAGGGTTTCGGCAAGGTGGGAACCGATAAAACCGGCAACGCCTGTAACGAGGGAAACTAGGGTCATTATATTAATAAAACTATTTTAGGTATTCGTAAAAAATAACTTTAAACGTTTTTAGGTACTTTTACATCCTTAGGGATTCTCATTTTGACTTCAATCTCGGTTTACAGGGTAAATCAACCATGGGAGGATAACCCTTTGAGAGATGGTTATTGAAACCAGCCCCAGTAAAGGTACTTTGTATTTATACAAAATCCTATGATTGAAGGTTGTTGATATTCGCCAAACGCTGTTGCAACCGAATAGTCGGGACCGAACAGAATTTTTGAATCTCCCCCCGAAATCTTATAGTATCCTTAAGCTCTCTGAGCAAAATCGAAAAACAGGTTAGGATGGGGGGCGATCTATGCCTATAACTTTTCTCCCTACCTATGGATATTAAGCTGATTTTAATTGGACTGACCGCCCTATTCACCCTTTCGGCCCTGTTTTTCGGCACCCAAAACGGTTATTACGACACTGATAAGTATGATGGCAATGGTTCTGCCCACTAAACAGTAACGTCGTAAATATGCCTGGTTCTGTGCCAACTCAGGAGACGCGCTTGTCTAGCGTATCTTGCTTTACCTACGGGGTTGGGCAGCAAAATGAGGGTGTTTGTTTGAGGATGAATTTAGGGCCCTATCGACTGTTGTTGGATTGTGGTTTAACTGATATTAATCCTTTGATGACGGAAGAACCGTCCTTTGATTTGGTGATCTGTAGCCATGCCCATGGGGATCATGCCCGGGGTCTTGCCCTATTAGCCCAAGCATTCCCCGGCTTACCCATCGTGGCCAGTGAAGCGACCCAAGTCTTACTAAGATTAAATTGGCCAGAACTTTCCCCAGACCAGACTCACTTTTGCCAAGCTCTCCCTTGGCGATCGCCGACGGAGTTTTTACCGGGACTAACCGTTGAATTGATTCCGGCAGGGCATTTGCCCGGGGCGGCCCTGACTCTTATTGAATACGAAGCTCCAGAACGCACCTATCGTATTTTATATACGGGGGATTACTGTCTTTCCCATCTCCAATTGGTGGACGGTTTGGCATTACAGCATCTACGGGATTTGCGACCAGATGTTTTAATTCTCGAAAGTCAATATGGAACCCGCCGCCTCCCCCACCGCCGCCAACAGGAAAAACAATTTCTCCAGGCGATCGAATCTGCCCTAACCCAAGGTAGAAACGTGATTCTACCAACGCCCCCCCTCGGCTTAGCCCAAGAAATCCTCAAGCTGCTGCGGACTCATCACCAATTTACAGGCCGTAAACTTAATTTATGGGCAGCGGGGAATGTCATTGCCAGTTGTGATCTGTACAGTGAAATCCAAACAAGTTTGCCGGAAGCTGTTCGCAACTTTACCCAACATCAACCCCTCTTTTGGGATGACAAAGTCTATCCCCACCTCCGTCCACTGGATTCAATCGCTTGGGCCCAGAGGAATAACTTGCCCCACATTGTTGTCACCGACAGGTGGCCCAATCCTTGGCCGGTTCCAGAGGTATTAGCGGAACAATGGACAATTTTATTGCCTCAACTGACCCGTCTAGAGTCTGATTTAGACTGGGAAAGTTTCGCTAACTTGCCCCAATTTGCGTTAGATGACTACCTCCTGGCTGATCATAGCGATGGGCGCAATACGACCCAACTCATTCACAATCTCCGCCCCCAACACCTTATTTTTGTCCACGGTCAACCCGCAGATATTCAAGACCTGACCAGCCTCGAAGAACTCCAAAGTCGCTACCAACTCCATTCCCCCGCATCCGGATGTTTAGTCCATTTGCCCGTTGGCGATCGCTTCGTCCAACCCTCTCCCCCCACTCCAACGGTTTATGAAGGGGAAATCCATGATCTCGATAGCGGCGATCGCCTAGCTAATCGTGAAATTTCAATTCATTTAGAAGGTCGGATTAGTCAAGATTCCCGCTGGTCAAAAATAAGCGAAACAGGCATTATCGAAGCCCGTTGGCAGGGGGATGAATTGATTTTACGGGGCATTACGCAACGGGACTTAATTAAACAACATCAACAGTCTAAACGTTTAGAAAACCTTGATTGTTGCGCCAATTGCCGTCATTTCCACAACCAACATTGTTGGAACCAAGCCTCTCCCCTAGTGGGGTTACAGGTCAGATCCGATGGTCATTGTCCGGTTTTTGAAGAGCAAACAAAAAGCCCCTACCAGGGGTAGAGGCTCCTTTTACATTTTTATTTTGCGGCTCACCCAATAATCTTGGGCATCTTGAGAACTAGCAGAAATCCGCCAAGTTAGAATTTGAAAGTTGTCCGGAGAACACCGACCCAAATGGTGTCGTTATTGCTGTTAGCCTCAGGATTGAGCACAACATAAGCACCGGGGGTAATGGTGATATTTTTGTTGATTGGGAACTTGTACTGAGCCTCAATCATGTAGGGCGAATTGCGATCATTGCTGATGCGATCGCCTTCCAGACTCCCTACATAGGGCGCATAGGGCATCAAACCACCGCCCAATGAAACCACCGCTCCTTCCTTAAACACATCCACAATGGATAAAGTTGCATTCCAAGTCCAAAGATCAGCCCCTAAGCCCGATCGATCTTTACCACGGGAATCCAACCCTTGACCTTCTGCATAACCATAACCAAACCAACCAGAAAGATTCAGGTTATCTAAAATTTGCCAGCTAGTTTGCAAGTTGTAGGTCGAACGAGTGGTCGGCGCACCGTAGAAGGGATTACTCGCCACCCGGCTTCCCGTACTCCCGGTGAGGTTAACCCCATCTTGAGCACTGAAATAGGAGTAAAGGTAAGAAACCCCAATGCCGAAACTATCAAAGGGCTTAAAGTTTAACTGAGTACCGGTGGTAAAGCTGCCATTGAACAAACCACTGCCAGAAGTGGGATCATTAGCATTCTCCCCAGCCAAGTAGGTTGCATTCCACTTAAACCAATCGGTGAACTTATAGGAAAAGGCAACCCCAGCTCCTTCAGGACCCCGGTTAACAAAGGAGCTATAGCGGGAATAACGGCTCAAAGCACCAGTATCACCACTCCCCAGATAGGGGTTGTAGACTTCAAAGACATCATCTAAGGCGAGACCATAGGGACCGACATGGGCCGTCAATTTGCCCATGGGGAAGCGATACCATAACTTGTTCAGTTCAACGTTAT
>JBJOGT010000159.1:0-6847 GCA_046048115.1 Cyanobacteriota bacterium
ACCTCTGTGTCATCAAGACTATCCGTAAACCCCCCAGGCAACTTGACCTCACCCCCTATTTCTCCGTCCTTCCCGCTACCTCTTGACAATAGGGCTTTTTGCTTAACTTGCCACCCATCCCCATAGACCCAGCGCCAGGAATTGACAACCCTTGTTTGATAACCAACACGTCGAATTGAGTGGCAAGGAACCGCGAATTAATTATATTTTTAGTAAAATCAAGACAATTCAATTAACCCTTTAGTAATTCCCCTGCACATCATGCGTCTTCTCCATACCATGCTCCGGGTCGGAAATCTGGATGAATCCCTCAAGTTTTACTGCGATGTTTTAGGCATGAATTTAATTCGCCAAAAGGATTATCCTTCGGGTAAGTTCACCCTCGCGTTTGTGGGTTACGGGGACGAAGCAACAAATAGTGTCATCGAATTAACCCACAACTGGGATGTAGAACAATACAACGTGGGAGATGCCTTTGGTCATATGGCGATCGGCGTCGATGATATCTATCAAACCTGCGACAGAATCAAAGCATTGGGCGGCAAGGTTGTCCGAGAACCCGGGCCAATGAAACACGGTACTACTGTTATTGCTTTTGTAGAAGATCCCAATGGTTACAAAATTGAACTGATTCAAACTAAGGCGGACAATGAGTGATGCTTACTTCTGGCGATCGCCGATAGTAAGTCCATTAGTTAAGTGTGGTTATTATTGCTTGCCCTCAAGTAACCAGTTGGAATTAAGTTTGACCGCCTGTCTTTTGACTTCCGGGGTTGGGCTTCGCATAATAAGATTTAGTCTTTATACCTAATTTAATCCTCAAGAGAACTCATGTTTAATGCGATGACAAAACCCTTCCTCAGGGCCGTTTTTTGCTGCTTACTGTTTTTTACGACGCTATTGATGACTGGGGAAAATCCCGCATTAGCAGCGGATATCAATCACGGTAAACAATTATTTGGGGGAAACTGTGCCGCCTGCCATACCGGGGGACTGAACGCAGTGGTGAAAGAGAAAACGTTGCAGAAGGATGCGTTGGAAACCTATGGTAAAAATTCCGTTGACGCTATTGTTGCCCAGATTACCAATGGTGCCGGAGCAATGCCACGGTTTTCTAGCTTAAGTCAAACGGACAAAGAAGATATTGCTGAATATGTTTTAGCCCAGGCAGAAAATGGTTGGAAATAGGCTTTTTATAAAGTTCGTTACTCTAACCTAGGTTATTTCAACAGCCATAGTGAGATGATCGCCATTGATGGTTTCCCAAATCAAAAGTGGCGATCATTTTCCTTGATTAAGCTTAACCAAATTGTTCTTTAATCTCTCAATCAAACAACATTTTTAAAGAGCTTAAACATTGTTTGTGGGCTTCAATATCCTTCTGGGCGCAGAGTTGTACCATTGGTTCATGGAAAATTTTATTAACAATGCCCCTGGTCAGAGCTTCAATTACTTCCTGATGTTTTTTGGCAAATTCCGAACCTAGGCGAGAAAGGGCTTTTTCCAGTTCTTGCTCCCGAATATCTTCGACCTTGCTGCGGAGGGAACTGATGGTGGGCACAGTTTCGAGCGATCGCCACCAGAGAGCAAATGCTGACACTTCCCCTTCTAGTAAACCTTCGGCGCCCTGGACCATTTTGCGACGACTGGCTTGGTTTTGGGCCACAACGGCTTTGATGTCATCCACATTAAACGCCTGAACTTGTTCCATCCTGTGAACATCGGCGGCCACGTTGCGGGGCACGGAAATATCGACCACCATCAGGGTTTTACGATCGCCAAAGCAGGGCGATAGATGGTGTTGAGTTAAAATTGGCTCCGTTGCGCCCGTACTGGTAAAAGCAATATCCGCTGCGGCGATCTCTAATGGTGCAGGTAAAGTTTTTACTAATGAAAGAAAAGGTCTTCTTTCGGGTAGTTTGTTGGCTAACAACTTTGGACGTATTAAGAATTTTTTATTGTCTCAACTTAACGAATCCAACACTCTTACAGTCCTTCGAGATCTAGGCTTTAATGTTGGAAATACGATTTATAATACTTTTGTTGATACTGGAGATAGAATCGCTGATTTCTGCGGTTGGTGACATTGCATTAATGCTGTTTGAGTTGGGGATGAGGGGCGATCCTTCGTTGATAAGATTGTGTGGGCGATCGCTTTTTTGGCGCTTCAGCGGCGATCGCCGTTTAACTCCTAATCACCACAATATCTCGCCCCGCCGGACTGATTGCCTCTTCTATACTAATTCGTTCCCCCATTGGTGGCAACCCTGGACGGCGATCGAAGATCACTAACCAGGCCGTATTTAACCCCAAACCATCCAGATATTTATCCAATTGCATCAAACCTTGCGCTAACGGATCAGCTTTATTGGGTCGCCAAATTTTTAATTCCATCCCCATTACCACATCCCCATACCGTAAACAAATATCCATCCGTCCCGCTCCAATGGCATATTCCCGCTTTAAACTACCGCCCCCATTTACCACCCGATGCAGAAAGGCCATTAAAACGAGATGGGGGGCAATTTCATGGTAGGGCGCACTTTTCAATAATGGTTCCCCATGGTGTCGCCAAAAGTCGAGAAAAGCCGTTAACAATTCACTCGATAATAACTCTCCTTTTTCATTTAACCAACGGGGTTCAATCACGCCAATGGAAGCCCGAGTTGTATAGGTCAGGACTCGTGGCAGAACTTCTTTGTAAATAGGATTAGCAATTTCCAGACCCCGACCATTGTCGTCTTTACAAAGTCCCAAATCCAAAACATAACGAATATCATCGGGGGGGACATCGGACAATTCTCCTCCGGCAAGAATCGGTTGAATCAGCGCTTTAACTCTGTCTTCCCGTAACCGTTCCGCTAAACTATCGAGGTGGGTATCCTGTCGTTGGATTAGGATTTCTTTGGCTTGTTCAATAACGGCTAACGTAATCGGTTGAGAGTGATCTTTTACCAAATATTCGGTCGCTTCTTTGGCTAAAGCATTGACTAACCAGGGTTGCCCATCGGTGAGATGAAAAACCCGATTTAGGGCTTCGGGGGTGAAAATTTGTCCCGTTGCGTCGGTATGTTGTCGATATAAACTTTCAACATCTTCAAAGCTAAAATTCCCCATAGTTAGGGAGCGGACTTTAGTATTGAAAGGATTAGCGGTATTAAGCCTGTCACTTCCCCCGGATTTAACTTTGTAATCCCGTACATCCCGCATCCCAATTAAGCCTAAAGAGTGGGGAAATCCTTGGGGGCGGTTGGGATAACCAGAACGCAATTGACGCAGGACTGAAATTAAGGATTCATCCTGTAAGCTATCAATTTCATCGAGAAAAACCACCAAAGGGCGTTCAGCATTAGCTGCCCAGGTACTTAAAAACACACCTAATTGGGAGCTTGTATTTACGCCTGGCCATTCTTGGGGCTGTAGAGACGGCGGCAGACGAAAGCGGATTGATTGTTGCTATTCACTTAAAATGGCCCTTTCTGCGGCGATCGGGTCATGGGAAAAGGCAGCGCCAACTTCAACGGAGAGCATGACGGCGACATAGTCGCCACCTTCGGTTAATTCCTGGGCCAAGGCTAACATGGCGGTGGTTTTGCCCACCTGACGGGGCGCATGGATAACGAAGTAGTTTTGCTGGTCAATGAGAAGGCGTAACTCAGGAAGTCTTGCTGTAGGAGACACCATGTAGTGGATGTCGGTTTTACAGGGACCAGCGGTATTAAACCATTTAGGCATGGGAGTCAGGAGACCGTGAACAGTTTCAGTCTACCGCGTTGGTTTTGGGGTTAGCGTTGTGGTGATTGCATTGGGGCTAGGCAAAGCCCGGTAATGACCTGAATATTATTCACTGCTTTTGACTGGTTTACTATGCCCAGCTTTACTGTTTCAGTACCTGCGACGACGGCAAATATTGGCCCTGGTTTTGACTGTTTGGGCGCGGCATTGAGCTTGCACAATCATGTCACCCTTACCCCTGTGGGAGATCAAGCGCTGACTCTAACAATTCAGGTGACAGGCCGGGATGGGGAACGGGTCAGTACCCAAGCAGATAACCCTGATAAATTGAAAGCTGGGATCAAGAACTTAACCAAATTGTTCTTCAACTTCTAAATCAAACAACATTTTTAAAGAGCTTAAACATTGTTTGCGGGCTTCAATATCCTGCTGAGCGCGGAGTTGTACCATCGGTTCATGGAGAATTTTATTGACAATGCCCCTGGTCAGAGCTTCAATTACTTCCTGATGTTTTTCGGCAAATTCTGAACCTAGGCGGGAAAGGGCTTTTTCCAGTTCTTGCTCGCGGATATCTTCGACCTTGCTGCGGAGGGAACTGATGGTGGGCACAGTTTCGAGCGATCGCCACCACAGATCGAAAGCCGCCACCTCTTCCTCCAAAAGGCCCTCTGCCTCCCGGGCCATTTTGCGACGACTGGCTTGGTTTTGGGCCACCACCGCTTTGAGATCGTCCACATTAAACGCCTGAACTTGTTCCATCCCATGGACATCGGCGGCCACGTTGCGGGGCACGGAAATATCAACCACCATCAGGGTTTTACGATCGCCGAGGCAGGGCGATAGATTGTGTTGAGTTAAAATTGGCTCCGTTGCCCCCGTACTGGTAAAAGCAATATCCGCTGCGGCGATCGCCGTGAACATCTCATCCAGGGGCAATAGGGTCAATTCAGCCTGGGGAAATTGACTGGCTAATTCCTGGGAACGACGTTGGGAACGGTTAACAATGGTGATGTCCGTTGCCCCTTTGGCCAATAAATGTTTGACCAATAAGCAGGCCATTTTGCCCGCCCCAATGATAACGGTTTTTTGGCTGGCTAATTCCACCTTGGTATGCACCAATTCCACCGCTGCGGAGCTAATGGAAACGGCTCCAGTCCCAATATCCGTTTCCGTTCTGACCCGTCTTCCCGCAGTAATGGCTTGCTTAAACAGGCGATCGAGCAGGCGGCCAATGCCATTATATTTTTGACCAAGTTTGTGGGTGGTGCGTACCTGGGCGAGAATTTGTCCTTCCCCCAAAACCAAGCTTTCTAACCCCGCCGCCACCCGCATTAAATGGCGCACCGCGTCTTCATGTAAAAGTGTAAATAAATAACGTCGGAGCGTCGCAAGGGGAATCTGTCCCGTTTCCGACAGGAATTGGGTAATTTCCACCACCCCTTTCTCGGTATCTGTAACCACAGCGTAAATTTCCAGCCGATTACAGGTACTAATAACGGTGACTTCTTCGATGTGGGGATAGCTCCGCAGATGGGCTAATGCCTCTTCTAATTTCGCTTCTTGAATACTGAGTTTTTCACGGATGTCCACCGGGGCTGTTTTATGACTCAGCCCCACAACGGCAATATTCATGGGTTCTCCTAAAGGATTCTTAAAATGGTGATCGCCGTACTAAGACGACGAATTTTATTAAACAGGATTCTCTAATCCTTGCAATGTAGTCCGAATCGCACGCCACAATCAAGCATCCCCCGGATCTGGTTGATGAATTTTTGTTAAGGCTATCCCTTCACCCAGAAGCCCCATAACTTTCCCCCTCAACATAGCCAAACTTGGTCTGGTATCTCGGTCTTGTATGATGATGGGACAAAACGGTTTACAGTCGGGGAAGCAGATGAAAATTTTGGTAACGGGCGGAACGGGATTTCTGGGCACAACCCTTTGTTCTCAACTCATTGTCCAAGGTCATGAAATCACAAAAGTCAATTCCCGTAACTGCGACTTGACCCAAGCCCAAGCGCTACAGCAATTCCCAGACCAATCATTCGACCAAATCTATCACCTAGCCGCCTGGACCCAAGCGGGGGATTTTTGCCTGTCCCATCCAGGGGAACAATGGCTAATTAACCAAAAAATCAACACCCATATCCTAGACTGGTGGCACCATCACCAACCCCAGGCAAAATTTATCTGCATGGGTACCAGTTGTGCCTACGACCCCAATTTGCCCTTAGAAGAACCCTATTATTTGACGGGAATGCCCATTGATAGTTTATTTACCTACGCCATGACCAAGCGGATGCTCTATGCCGGTTTGCTGGCATTGCACAAACAATATGGGCTGAAATATCTCTGCCTCGTACCCTCTACCCTCTATGGCCCCGGTTATCATACTGATGGTCGCCAAATGCACTTTATTTTTGACCTCATTCGTAAAATTATCCGAGGCAAACTTTACGGGGAAACGGTGACGTTGTGGGGAGATGGCTACCAATCGCGGGAATTGGTGTTTGTGGAAGATTTTGCCCGTATTGCGTTGGACTTAGCCACTACGGTGGATAACGATTTAATTAATATTGGGGCGGGGGAAGAATTCACCATTCGTCATTTTGCCGAATTAATCTGTCAGGAAGTGGGCTACGACTTCAATTTGATCGAGTTTGATACCAATCGTTATGTGGGGGCGAAATCAAAATGTTTAGGGGTAAAAAAACTACAGACAATGATGCCAGATTTAACCTTAACCCCCTTGGATCAAGCATTGGCAAAAACGATCCAATGGTTCTGGTCTGAACAGGAAAAACTAGTTCCCATAGCCTGATGAGATCAGGATGGTTTTTAAACGGACTGTCGGACTGCTGGAAACGGCGATCGCCCCACAAGATGCCAAGGGGTGACCCTCAATCAACAAAAATCGCCAAGTCAAGAGAAGAAGATACCGACATAGATACGTGAAGAACCTAACTGGGGAGCAACCAACTAGTTCAAGCGGATTTGTAGCATAGCCACCCAATGATTTTGAACTGTGATGGGGACAATTAACCTTGCCCCCATAGACTTGGCAGGATTTTGACATCCTATTCGAGATCTACTCTCTGGAAGCACCGGAACG
>JBJOGT010000160.1:0-4872 GCA_046048115.1 Cyanobacteriota bacterium
GAAGATGAAGCGCGAAAATATGCAACTTTTCTCTACACAAATATTGCTTTTTTACCTAAAAACACCCCTGAAGAATTAGTTTGGGATGATAGTAGTGCTAAAGAACTTTGCACGTTATTAAATGTTGATTTTCCAAGCCAAATAGTAATTAATAATGATTTTAAAGAAAAAATTAAAATCTTAGCAGATGATATTCCTGGCTACGATCCAAACTCTATATTTAGTCATTTACTGGCTAAGTTTTTTGCACGAAATGATGAATTAAATGATGAAATAAATTCAATTTTAAATGATATTCGTTTAAGTTAAAATAATGTAAACTAATAATTAACTTCTTTTTATATAAATACAAAATTGAGATTTTTTATTTAAAATCCTTATGCCGAAAAATCGTCAAACATACAATATTCTTAATAAGAAAGTAAGAAAAAACGCATGAATTTTTTGCCACTCTAGCCTTAGTGTTTTGGGTTACATTGGTGACTCGCCAACTCAACTTGAGGTTCAACCCAAAATTTCAAATAGTGACAATGGCGATCGCCTTAGCCCGATCCGATGGAATTGCTTACAAACAGCCCCTCACCAACACGCGCCATAGATATGGCATAAAAAATGTTCGTACAGAAAAACTTAATACCGTTGGGGCTTGAGCGATGTTAGCCTAAGGTTAAGCTAGACCAAATTATTTTTAAAAACCTGATATCCACTGGTGTCCCCTAGGGTTATTTACCGTGGACTTTTAACCCTCATTTTTTCCATGACCTTTTCCCCCTCAACATCCGAAATGACCGTAACTTTTCCTGAAATGGGCTGTGGCACTTGGGCTTGGGGTAACAAATTACTCTGGGGTTACAATGCGTCAATGGATGAAGAATTAGGTCAGGTTTTTAACGATTGTGTCCAAGCAGGGGTTACCTTGTTTGATACAGGAGATTCTTACGGTACGGGACGACTCCAGGGACAGAGTGAAAAATTATTAGGTCAATTTGCCCAGGGTTATCAAGGAAACAATCAAGAGAAAATCTGTCTGGCCACGAAGTTAGCCCCCTATCCCTGGCGGTTAACGCCCCAGTCCATGGTGAAGGCAGGGGTTGCATCGGTTGATCGCCTACAACGGCCCATTGATTTAGTGCAACTCCATTGGTCAACGGCCAATTACGCCCCCTGGCAAGAGAAACCCTTGTTACAGGGGTTGGGACAATTATGCCAACAGGGTTATGCTCAAGCCCTGGGTCTATCTAATTTCGGCCCCAAACGTCTCCAAAAGGCTTATGAATTTTGCCAGGAACAGGGGATTAAAATTGTTAGCCTACAGGTGCAATATTCCCTACTTTCGACCTATCCCGTTGCCACATTGGGCTTAAAGGATTTGTGCGATGGTCTGGGCATTAAACTGATTGCCTATAGTCCTTTAACGTTAGGATTATTGACGGGCAAATACACCACCCAAACCCCTTTCCCAAAAGGAATACGTAGACTTTTATTTCGCCAATTATTGCCGGCCATTCAACCGCTATTAGGAACATTAAAGGCGATCGCCGATAGCCGATCAAAAACCATGGCCCAAGTCGCGTTAAATTGGTGTATTTGCCAGGGAACCCTGCCCATTCCCGGTGCTAAAACCCGTCAACAGGTGGGGGATAATTTAGGGGCACTGGGGTGGCGTTTAGATAGCGGGGAAATGATGGAGTTAAACAACCAGGCCGCAAAACTCCCAAAAACCATGGTACAAAACATTTTTCAGAGCCGCTGATATCGAGCCTTTGGCATGAATTCAATGGAATCTCAAGCAGTGATTGAGCCGTTGCCCCTAGCTTACCGATCACCTCGCAGATCCTTCATGGTGATCGCCGCTGGATTGTCCTAGGGAACATTAAGCCTATTTTAGATTAAATCAAATAGTCCGAATCAAGTAGTTTTGGCATATTCCAGATTGTAGAAGGCGGTAATCAGATGGCAAGGAACTCCCCTTAACCCAACTGATTAACGTCAGTTCTCCTTAGTCACAGGTTAAGGTTTGTCTAGGGCCTCGCTTAGATAGGCTGGTTCATTTTCTGTCATAATCTAACAGGACTTGTTACATTTTTTAGCGCAAATCCGTCAGGGTTCGTTGTTTCGCACAACTTCCTTTGATTGCAGTTTCTCCGGGATCTAACCCAGAGAATCTTAGTAAAAATACTTAAAATTAGACGGTTCATTATGACACAGATTTCTGGTAACCCTGATGTCCCCGGTCTTGGGCGGCGTCAGTTTATGAACTTATTAACCTTTGGAACCATTACTGGGGTGGCAGCCGGAGCTCTTTACCCGGCGGTGAAATACCTGATTCCCCCTTCGAGTGGTGCTGCGGGTGGTGGGGTGACCGCAAAAGATGCCCTCGGGAATGACGTGGTAGTCAGTGAATTTTTAGCAACCCACAATGTGGGCGATCGGGTATTAGCCCAAGGGCTGAAAGGGGATCCTACCTACATTGTTGTTCAAGGAGATGAGACCATCGCCAATTATGGCATTAATGCCGTGTGTACGCACCTGGGCTGTGTTGTGCCTTGGAATGCCAGCGAAAACAAGTTTATGTGTCCCTGTCACGGTTCCCAATATAACGCTGAAGGGAAAGTTGTCCGTGGCCCTGCGCCCCTATCTTTGGCGTTAGCCCATGCAACGGTTACCGACAATGACAAACTGGTATTGAGCAACTGGACAGAAACGGATTTTCGCACCGGCGAAGCCCCCTGGTGGTCCTAACTCGCAGCTTATTACCATGGCTGTCCCCTCACCAAGTCTTCCCCCCCCCTACTGTTTACCCTATTCCGTTCAAGTTAGTGATGAGAAACCCTGATATTTTGGGGCTGTGGTCTAAAAGCCTCATCGCCCTCCGCCGTTTATCGGTATTGGCGATCGCCACAGTCACCGTCTTTTTATTAAGCGATATAAGCCTGCCCCAAGCTGCCTCTGCCTATCCCTTTTGGGCCCAAGAAACGGCACCTTTAACCCCCAGAGAAGCCACAGGACGCATTGTGTGCGCCAACTGTCACCTGGCCCAGAAACCCGCCGAGGTCGAAATTCCCCAATCCGTTTTACCCGACAGCGTTTTTGAAGCCGTTGTCAAAATCCCCTATGACCTAGATAGTCAGCAAGTATTGGGGGATGGTTCTAAAGGGGGTTTGAATGTTGGTGCAGTGTTAATGCTTCCTGAAGGCTTTAAAATTGCCCCACCGGATCGTATCCCCGCAGAAATGCAAGAGAAAGTCGGTAGCACCTATTTTCAATCCTACCGAGAAGGGATGGACAACGTCGTTATTGTGGGGCCTTTACCGGGTGAGCAATACCAAGAAATCGTTTTCCCTGTCCTATCTCCCAATCCCGCCACGGATAAAACCATCAATTACGGTAAATTTGCTGTTCACCTTGGGGCTAACCGGGGCCGTGGTCAGATCTACCCCACCGGTCAATTGAGTAATAACAATGCGTTCAAAGCGCCCACCGCCGGAAGCATTAGCCAAATCACGAATTTGGAAGCGGGCGGTTATGATCTGATTCTGAACACCGAAACTGGGGAAGAAACCGTTTCCATTCCAGCGGGTCCTGAATTGATCGTCAGCGAAGGTCAAACGGTGGCCGCAGGGGAATTGTTAACCACAAATCCTAACGTCGGCGGCTTTGGTCAAAAAGATACGGAAGTGGTGTTACAAAATCCCACCCGGATTAAATTTCTGGTGATCTTCCTCGCTGGCATCATGCTGTCTCAAATCCTGCTAGTGCTTAAGAAAAAGCAAATCGAAAAAGTCCAAGCAGCGGAACTCAATTTCTAGAGAGTTTGTGGGGGACGGCGGCCTGGCAAGCCTCTAGTCCTCGGCTGACAGCCCCCACATTTCCGGTTGGCGAACCCTTATTTTTTCCGCAACCCCAACCCCAGGCTACCGAACAATGCTCAACCTTGAGCCATCAAACGGTAGCCTTGTCTTTTCCAGAATCGCCTAGGCTCGATATGCTGGTAGAAATAGAAAACTTTTTACACTTTTTTGTTCTATGCGTGTTTACGTTCTTTTGTTTAACGCGGGTACGGATAACGAAGGCATCCACACGGTACAAATGGGAGGGCGCAACAAGATTTTAATGTTTGCCTCCGAGGATGACGCGACTCGCTATGCACTTTTGCTAGAAGCTCAAGATTTCCCGACACCGTCCATTGAAGGGATGGATTCTAGGGATATTGAGGAATTTTGCAAAGAGGCAGGTTATGATTTCGAGGTTGTGGATGACGGCATGCTGGCTATTCCCCCTGAAAAAAATATAGCTGAACCGGAGTGGGATCCCGATGGGGTGTTGCAGGCCGCTAGGGATGCCCAAAATCCCCCTACCCCCGAAACTGATCCCGCAGATGGGTCAGAATTTTCCAACGATGAACTTGATACCATTCGCCGCCGCCTTGAAGGGCTGTTGTAAGGGGCAATAGAGTTGTTGTTGGCCTGGGTAGAGCGAAGGAGATCCTGCCCTCATTATTCAATGTTTGCAATTCAGTGTTTGAACAATAAGTTTTGTTATGCCTACCATCGATGAACGCGGCCATTTACTCACAGAGCAAACGAATTCTCACAGCCAAAATTTGGATCAATTATCCTGTTTAGAATTAGTGGATTTATTCAATCACGAGGATCATCAAACGGTGGCGGCGATCGCCGGGGCACGGGAAGCGTTAGCCGAGGGCATTGAGATCCTTCGTGATCAGCTAGGGCGGGGGGGGCGCTTATTTTATATCGGGGCGGGAACCAGTGGTCGCCTAGGGGTATTGGATGCGGTGGAATGTCCCCCCACGTTTTGTACGCCGCCGGATTTGGTACAGGGAATTTTAGCCGGAGGGGCCAGTGCCCTTTT
>JBJOGT010000161.1:0-5711 GCA_046048115.1 Cyanobacteriota bacterium
ACATGGATCTCGATGAAAAGCAGTTTAACCCCCGCACCATCCGTTACAAAATCAGTAATGCTAAAAATCTAGGCCACTCCCCCGACACGTTTCTAAAGGAAAATCCCAGTTATAAAGGTCGGGTGATCTCAGAAGTATATCAAGCTTATCAAGGACAATTGGCGGCCAATAATGCCCTCGACTTTGATGATTTAATTCTCATTCCCACGCGGCTATTCCAGCAGAATGAATCGATCTTGGGTTACTGGCACCGAAAATTTAATCATATTTTGGTGGATGAATATCAAGACACTAATCGCATTCAATATGATCTAATTCGTTTACTAAGTACTAACGGCGAAGATCAGCAAGCTAATTGGGATTGGCGGGGACGCTCTACCTTTGTGGTGGGGGATGCGGATCAGTCAATTTATAGTTTTCGTATGGCGGATTTTACCATTCTGCTCAATTTCCAAGAGGATTTCGGCGATCGCCTACCAGATGCGGAAACCGAGACGATGGTGAAATTAGAAGAAAATTATCGCTCACGGGAAAACATTTTACAAGCGGCCAATTGCTTGATTGAAAACAACAGTCAACGCATTGATAAAATCCTTAAACCCACTCGAACCGGTGGCGACGATATTATTTTGTTTCAAGCCGATGATGAACGGGATGAATCGCGGTTTGTCATTGATAAAATCCTAGACCTTAAACAGGCAAATCCAGAATTAAGTTTCGGCAGTTTTGCTATTTTGTACCGCACCAACGCCCAATCCCGGGCCTTTGAAGAACGATTACTCAGTTTTCGTATTCCCTATAGCATTGTGGGGGGCTTTAAATTCTATGACCGCCAGGAAATCAAAGATGCGATCGCCTATTTGCGGGTGTTGGTCAACCCAGCGGACACGGTGAGTTTATTGCGAATTATTAATACCCCCCGGCGGGGCATCGGCAAATCCACCATTGAGAGTTTTATTAATGCCTCCAAGGAGTTAGATATTCCGCTGTGGGAAATTCTCACCGATGAAACCTCTGTGCAAACCCTAGCCGGTCGCGCCAGTAAAAAAACGTTGCAATTTGCTAATTTTTTACAAACGATCCAGAGTCAAATCACAGAATTATCCGCCTCTAGCGTTCTTAATTTGGTACTAGAGCAATCGGGCTATGTGGACGATTTGAAGCAAAAAGGCACCGAAGAAGCCGATAACCGTTTGGCGAACCTAGCAGAACTCGATAATGCCATCCGTCAATTTGAAGCGGAAAGCGAAGATCCCAGCTTGGTGGAATTTTTAGCCAGTGCCTCCCTCTCTTCTGATCTGGATGATTTACAAGAAGAGGAAGATAAGGTTTCCCTCATGACCCTCCATTCCGCCAAGGGATTGGAATTTCCGGTGGTGTTTCTGGTGGGTTTAGAACAAGGCACCTGTCCCCACGCCCGCAGCTTGAATGATCCCCTAGATTTAGAAGAAGAACGGCGATTGTGTTATGTGGGCATCACCCGTGCCCAGGAAAATTTATTTCTCACCCATGCTCGGGAACGGTTTGTGTGGGGATCGCGGGAAACAAAAATTCCCTCCCAGTTTTTGCAGGAGTTACCGCCGGAATTGTTGAGTGATCCCTATGCTGGTCGGGGATCTCGCACGAAAGGATCGGGTAACTCGACTCAAAAAAGCCCATCCATTGCCCAGAAACAACAACAAGGCAGTAAAACCCCAAACCCAACTGCGGAATTAACCTGGGACGTCGGCGATCGGGTGATCCATGCCAATTTCGGTGAGGGAACCGTTACCCATATTTTAGGAACCGGTCGCAAGGCAAATTTAGCCATCAAGTTTCCGGGTATTGGTCAAAAAATTATTGATCCCCGCTTTGCCCCCCTGCGTCGTCCCTAAAATTCCCACTAATGAAAGTTTTCCTAACTGAAACGGTCTAAGAAGACAAACTGTTCTAACCTTCTTGGGTCAGACTGGACAAGTCAATTTTCTCAGAATTGTCAAAAGCCTTTAGCAATAGAGGTTTCATGTAACGTACTTAATAAGATATTATCCCCCATGATTGTCGAGTCTTGAAAACATGGAAACGCCTCCACAACAACCCCATGAACACGACTCACCTATGCCGCATCGCCTAAATAAGCTTCCAAGACCCTGGGATTCGATTGAATATCAGCAGGAGAACCATCGGCCAGATTACGGCCTTCTGCCAAAACCCAAACGTGGTGACAGAGAGTCATGATCACATCCATATTATGTTCAATAATCAAAAAACTAATCCCTTGCTGATTCCAATTGACGATATGTTCACAAATTTGACCGATTAGGGTGGGATTGACGCCAGCGGCCGGTTCATCTAGCAAAATCAGTTTTGGGTTACTCATCAGAGCGCGGGCCATTTCCAATAATTTACGTTGCCCACCGGATAAAGCCCCGGCATAATCATTGGCTTTGGCCAGTAAACCCACCGATTCTAGCATTTCCAAAGCCCGTTCTCGATTAGCCCGCTCTTCCTGTCGGACTTGCTTGGCATTAATTAAACGTCGTAAAAAATTTTCCCCAGTTTGATGCTGATCCGCAAGGAGCATATTTTCCAAAACCGTCAGACGGGATAGGACTTTGGCCACTTGAAAAGTGCGGACACAGCCTTGGAGTGCAATGCGGTGGGTGGGGAGTTGACTAATGGGTTGATCGTTAAATAATACTTGACCCCGATCAGGACGGATAAAGTTAGACAGTAGATTAAACAGGGTGGTTTTTCCTGCCCCATTGGGCCCAATTAATCCTGTAATACTGCCTGAATTGACAATGATATCGGCATGATCCACCGCCTGAAGCCCGCCAAAACTTTTACAGAGACCCTGGGCAATTAAAAGGGGATTATCGGGGGAATTGGCTCCGTCGTTCATGGCATTGTCCTAGTATTTCTCGCCCTCAACGGCGCTGGCAGAGTTAATAATATCATTCTGAAAGGCGGTAGCAACTTAAGGCGGCACAGAATGGGTTGTATCTTAAAACGGAAGGAAAGCCCATAGCTACGGGAAACATTAAGCTCAATAGACTTAATCGGAAATAACTTATCATTTAACGATATAGTCGCCTCAACTTGGGCAGTTTGTTCTTTCTCCGTCGGGCTTCTCCTATGACTAGTTCTCTTTACCTCAGTACCACCGAGCCCCGTAGCGGTAAGTCCCTGGTTGTTTTGGGGATTTTGGATTTAATTCTCAAAAAAACCACTCGTATTGCGTATTTTCGCCCTGTTATTCAAGATCCCATTAACGGCAAGCATGATAATAATATTGATTTAGTTTTAGAAAATTTTCGCCTCAAGCAGAGTTATTACGATTCGTTTGGATTGTATTTACATGAGGCGGTCACGTTGGCATCCCACGGACAGATTGACCGGGTGTTTGATCGCATTGTGGGTAAATATAAAGCGTTGGCGGATCGGGTCGATTTCATTCTCTGTGAGGGGTCCGACTATTTAGGGGAAGAATCGGCGTTTGAATTTAATCTGAATACTACGATCGCCAAAATGTTGAACTGTCCGATTTTGCTATTGGGAAATGCGGATAATAATACGATTGAAGATGCCTTGCATCCGGTGGATATGGCCTTGAATGCCTACGAAGAACAGTCCTGTCAGGTGGTGGGGGTGATTATTAATAAGGTCAAACACGAACTACAGGGGGAGATTCAAGGGGCGTTGGAGGCCCACTATGGCGATCGCCCGATGTTGTTGGCGACGATTCCGGTTAATAAATTATTAAGTAGTTTACGGCTGCGGGAAATTGCCCAGGGATTGAATGCCCAGGTGTTGAGCGGTGAACATTTGTTGGATAATTTGGTTTCTAGCCATCTGGTGGTGGCCATGCAGATCGCCCATGCCCTCCATTGGCTTAAGGACAATAACACGTTAATTATTACCCCTGGCGATCGAGGGGATATTATCGTCGGGGCCATCCAAGCCCACCTATCTTTGAATTACCCCAGTATTGCGGGAATTTTGTTGAGCGCAGATTATCATCCTGAACCGGCGATTATGAAATTGATTGAAGGTCTGCCCGATGCCCCGCCGTTGTTGTTAGTCCATACCCACACCTACGAAACGTCGGCGCGATTGGATCAGATTTATCCCATCCTTAATCACCGCGATAATTACAAAATTCGCCACAGTATTGCCCTGTTCCAGCGCTACATTGATGGGGAACAATTACTCAATCACGTTAAAACCATCCGCAGCAAAGGTATTACGCCCAAACTGTTTCTCTATAATTTGGTGCAAAAGGCGATCGCCGCCCACCGTCATATTGTTTTACCCGAAGGAGACGAACCCCGTATCCTCAAGGCCGCCGCTAGCATTGTGCGTCAGGGCATTGCCCGTCTGACCCTTCTCGGAAATCGTGAGGCGATCGAGCAAGCCGTTAAGCTCAATCACATTGAGTTAGACCTTAATCAAGTGCAACTGATCGATCCCCTCACCAGTCTGGATCGGGAGCGCTATGCCCAAACCTATTACCAATTACGTCAACACAAAGGGGTGACCCTAGAAGCCGCCAGGGACACCCTCACGGACATCTCTTACTTTGGCACTATGATGGTGTACTTAGGGGAAGCTGACGGCATGGTGTCTGGCTCAGTCAACACCACCCAACATACAGTCCGTCCTGCCCTGCAAGTGATTAAAACCCAGCCTGGTTTTTCCCTAGTTTCCTCAGTGTTTTTTATGTGTTTAGAGGATCGGGTCCTGGTGTACGGGGATTGTGCTGTCAATCCCGACCCCAACGCTGAACAGTTAGCGGAAATAGCCCTGGCCTCGGCCCAAACGGCCCAAACCTTTGGCATTGATCCGAAAATTGCTTTACTGTCCTATTCCTCTGGTGCGTCGGGTCAGGGGGTAGATGTGGAAAAAGTCCGCCAGGCAACGGCGATCGCCAAAGAGCGACAACCCGATTTAGCATTAGAAGGGCCAATTCAGTATGATGCCGCCGTTGACCCCACCGTCGCAGCGCAAAAAATGCCCGGTTCCCAAGTAGCGGGACAAGCCACAGTCTTCATTTTTCCTGACTTGAATACGGGCAATAACACCTATAAGGCAGTGCAACGGGAGACCCATGCGATCGCCATTGGCCCCATTCTGCAAGGTTTAAATAAGCCGGTTAATGATTTAAGCCGGGGCTGTTTGGTAGAGGATATTATCAATACCGTTGTCATCACGGCCCTGCAAGCCTATCAGTCTTGACGTTTAGCCACCATCACAAAAACTCCCTAACGTCTCCCCCGTTGCCCGAACACTGCCGCTGGGGTAGGCTGGTGATTGCTGTTGTTCTGTTCATCCCCCTCATTCGCTAAACTATGGGTAGTAACATTTGTCGCGTTTAGTTTTGGCACCTCTTATTTCGCTAGGTTTTGCTGGGTCTCAAAAGAAAAATGTCTGGGTCAGCACATCAACTCCCCCACCCCAAATCGTGAAGGGTATTTTACCCTCAGGCAAACCGTCCATCACTAGCTTTTACTAATTTACTAAAAAGACAGACTGATCTGAATATTTTGGGATAAATTTTTACTTTGATCATTCCCAAATCCCATTTACCCTGGTTTCTTCTTCTTTATTTCCATTGCTATGACCAAAAAGCTGACCCAAGAATCCTCCGATAAAGAAAAACACCGTACCGAACCCAAAAGTCACTGGCGAGAGTTGATTGAAACCTTAGTGACCGCCATAATTCTCGCATT
>JBJOGT010000162.1:0-2884 GCA_046048115.1 Cyanobacteriota bacterium
TTTTTAAGCATAGAAATAGGTTCAACAAATTAATTAATTTGATTACGAACGCCGTTTAACCCGGCGAGGGCAATACCAATGGCATCGACACTATCATCAATGGGTAGGGTTTCTAGGTCAAATAATTGTTGCAGCATTTCGGCCACTTCTGCTTTATCGGCTTTACCGTTACCCAAATGGCATTTCCAACTGGATTGGTGTAAAAAAATAGGCTGAATTTGTTGTTCCCGACAAATTACCAGATTAATCACCCCCAGGGCTTGGATCACTCCCCCCGCTGCTTTAATTTGCCGACTGAAAAAGGGCATTTCGATGGCGATCGCCTGGGGCTGAAATTCCCTTAACAGGGCGATAATATCCTGTTCAATTTCTACGAGCCGTTCCGGGGTGCTGAGGTTTTTGGGGGTTTCAATAATGCCGTAATCCTTTAATTGGGCGGAGTCATCCGATCGCCGGTCTAAAATGGCCCAGCCGATAATGGCCAGGCCAGGATCAATACCAAGCCAACGATTAGCGGATTCGCTACTATCCATCCAGTTCTGCCAAAATAGCCACCGATTGGTCACAGAGTCGGCCATGGCCTGAACCGTTGGTGGCCATAATGCCGCCCCATTGCCGCACATCCCCCCGGTTATAGATAACGGGTTCTTGGTTGAAATAGGTGAACTCGCCCCCGGCCTCCGTCAAAATTAATTCCGGTGCGGCAAAATCCCAATCTTTCGCGGCGGATTTCCCTGACAGAGAAATATATACATCCGCTTGACCTTCCAAAATGGCCACAATTTTACAGCCCACACTGCCCACATAATGGCGATCGCCGAAGGGTAAACGGTCAATTAAATCTTGAAAGCGTTGATCCCGGTGGGTACGGCTCACCACAAGGGTTAAGGATTCTTCCGCAGATTTCGGTAGGAGCTTAATGGGGGTAATGTCACCGTCCTTGGTTTCTACAAAACAGCCTTGATCCTTCACCGCAAAATAGAGCTTATTGGCTTCGGGAATGCCCACCACTGAGAGAACGGGGCGCTGTTGATACGCTAATGCGATGTGGAGCGCGTATTCCCCGGTTTTATCAATAAAATCCCGCGTACCATCTAAGGGATCGATAATCCATACCCAATCCTGGGGAAAAGGCTCCGTACCTTGGTGGGTTTCTTCGCTGAGGTAGCCAAAGTGCTCTTCACCAAAAGCCGCCTGCATTTTTTCAAGAATGTAATGGTTAGCTGCCATATCCGCCGCAGTGACCGGGCCACCCTTTTTGTCTTCGTTAACATCCAAATTCGCTTGATTTTTGCCCGTGTAATAGGACTGCAAAATCTCCATAGCGCCCCAACCCACAGTACGAACTGCTTCGATCATGGACGCCGGATTGATAGGGGAATTACTCACAGGTTTGCTGGTTATTGTTGGGATTAATCGAGGCATCTACCCCGGCACAGCCAAAGGGATAGGGGGCATGATAGGTCGTCTGCCGTTTGCCAAACCAATCATAACGGCGATCGCGAATTTGTTCATAACTTTTATCCCCCCAAGCTTTGGCCCCCGGCAAGGCTCGATAGGCTTGAATCAACCAGTCCCCCAGGGGCAAACGTCGGGCAATTTCCTCGGCGGCATCACTCCCCTGCCACCTTTCCAAGGGATTAGAGCCGTTAATCAAAATCATGCCCAGTGCACAATCCTCGGCAGTTACGTCAAATTGGCTCAACCCCTCTTTATCCTGCATGGGGAGATAGCGAAATTGATGTCCGCGATCCACTTGGGCAAGTAATTGGGTAAAGCTCACACAGAGATTACAGTCACCGTCATAGATTACATAAAACGTCATGGCAATTTTGTCGGCTCAAAGTCTACAGTCTAATAAATATTTTCGTTGGGGACAGTTGGACTGTCGGTTCGCTGATTTTTTCTAGTGTTTAAGGATTTTATCAAAACACTATATATAGTATTTAACCTGCTCCAGGGTAGTTCAGACTGGGCTGATTCTTCTTCGCGGGGAACCAGCCTACATTGGGGCTTGCTTGTCAATACCTTTTGGCGATCGCTACAAGTCCTATTCTGCTGTTGATAATTCCAAAAGCGTTCCCAAAATGAACGAACCAACAGTCCCGACAATGATGGTAAGTAAAATGGATTGAAAGACGCACTTCGTTCGGGATTGTGACCGTCGTTAAGCTGGATACTCAGTTTGCTAAAGTCAATTTGTGAACAATATTTCAGCGACAACAATTTGTCACCTATCCTTCGACGACACCAATTTGTCATCACGATACTAATTTGGCACCGATGACAAAGAGTGTGTCACTGTACAGTACAACACAATCGGGATGACAGGATTTGAACCTGCGGCCCCTTCGTCCCGAACGAAGTGCGCTACCAAGCTGCGCTACATCCCGTAAATCAGCCAACCTATGGTAGCATGTCGCCCCAGTGATTGGCAGAGAAATATTCAAGGCAATGGGAAACTTTGATCGTGATTAGAAATCATTGAAACTTAATAGAGCCACCCTTTGAGGCGACGGGCCACTTGGGGGCGACGTAGCTTGCGCATGGCCTTACTTTGGATTTGACGCACCCGCTCCCGCGACAGGTTAAACATGTTCCCCACTTCTTCCAGGGTGTAACTCTGGTGGCTGGCAATGCCATAGCGCAGACAGATCACTTCCATTTCCCGCTCGGTGAGCACTTCTCCCAAGACCTCGATAATTTCCTGCCGTAACATCGACTCATTCATTAAGTCTTCCGGCAGTTGCAGATCTTGATCTTCGAGGAGTTCCACTAACTCTGTGTCTTCTCCTTTGCCAACGCGATGGTTTGAGGACAGGGATTGGCGCCGTAATTGTAGCAGATGGCGCAATTGACCGGCGGGAATATCCAAGGCTTCAGC
>JBJOGT010000163.1:0-2914 GCA_046048115.1 Cyanobacteriota bacterium
TAGATACTTGACCCCTAACCGCTCAGTGCCAGCAAAAACCATGCCCCAGGGGTGAGGGCAAAGGAAAATCGCTTCATATCACTGCAACTTAGAATAAGCCAATGCAATACATACCTGAAAATTACGGCGATCGCCCGCTGTTGCCCTTGGGGAACAGGTTAAACTAAAAAATTATTAAGTCCCTAAACCGTTGATGCTGCTATGACTTTGCGATCGCCAGTGGAATTCCAAGACCAATTTGACGTCATCGTAATTGGTGCTGGCCATGCGGGCTGTGAAGCGGCGTTGGCCTCAGCGCGGTTGGGGTGTCGCACATTGCTGTTAACCCTGAACTTGGATCGCATTGCCTGGCAACCCTGTAATCCGGCGGTGGGGGGTCCTGCCAAATCCCAGCTAACCCATGAAGTGGATGCGTTGGGGGGAGAAATCGGCAAAATGGCCGATCGCACCTATCTGCAAAAACGGGTGTTGAATATTTCCAGAGGCCCAGCCGTGTGGGCATTGCGGGCCCAGACCGATAAACGGGAATATGCGGCGGTAATGAAAAATATTGTCGAAAATCAGCCCCATTTGTCTATCCGGGAAGCCATGGTCACCGATCTGGTCTTGGGAAATAATGATGAAATTACCGGGGTGCAGACCTATTTCGGCTCTTGTTTTGGGGCCAAAGCGGTGGTGATTACCACGGGCACTTTTTTAAGGGGCAAAATTTGGATTGGCAATAAGTCTATGCCAGCGGGGCGGGCAGGGGAATTTGCAGCGGAAGGCTTAACGGAAACCCTGAACCAGTTGGGTTTTGAAACGGGACGACTGAAAACGGGAACCCCCGCCCGAGTTGATCGGCGATCGGTGGATTATGACCGCTTGGAACCCCAACCCCCCGACGAAGATGTGCGCTGGTTTAGCTTTGACCCAGAAGCCTGGGTGGAACGGGAGCAGATGAATTGTTACTTGACCCGCACCACGGCGAAAACCCATCAGTTAATCAAAGATAATTTACACCTGTCCCCCATTTATGGCGGCTTTATCGATTCCAAAGGCCCCCGCTACTGCCCGTCCATTGAAGATAAAATTGTGCGTTTTGCCGATAAAGAAAGTCATCAGATTTTCATTGAACCGGAGGGGCGCGATATTCCGGAACTCTATATCCAAGGCTTTTCCACGGGATTACCGGAAAATATCCAACTGGCCATGCTGCAAACCCTACCGGGGTTAGAAAATTGCGTCATGCTGCGCCCGGCCTATGCGGTGGAATACGATTTCATTCCCGCTACCCAGTGTTACCCCAGTTTGATGACCAAAAAAGTAGCAGGGTTATTTTGCGCGGGGCAAATTAACGGTACAACGGGCTATGAAGAAGCGGCGGCCCAGGGCATTGTGGCGGGTATTAACGCGGCGCGACATTGTCAGGAAAAACCTTTGATCGTCTTTTCCCGCGAAGAAAGTTATTTGGGCACATTGATTGATGATCTGTGTACCAAAGATTTGCGGGAACCCTATCGCATGTTGACCAGCCGCTCGGAGTATCGCTTAATTCTGCGGTCTGATAATGCTGACCAGCGCTTAACGCCCCTGGGTCGAGACATTGGTCTCATTGACGATCGCTGTTGGCAATTATTTCAACAAAAACAGGCGAATATTACCGCCGAGAAAGAACGACTTTATGCCCATCGCATTAAGGAACAGGAACCCATCGGCCTGGCGATCGCCGACCATACCCAACAACGGATCAAAGGATCAATTGTGCTAGCGGATTTATTGCGGCGGCCCGGCTTTCATTACTCTGATCTCGAAAAGTTTAATCTCGGCAAGCCAGAGTTAAAACGGGAAGAAAAAGACGGTGTAGAAATTGAAATTAAATATTCCGGCTACATCAAACGGCAACAGGTACAGATCGAACAAGTTAGCCGTCACAGTCAGCGACGCCTGCCGGAAAGTTTGAATTATCTGCAGATTGATACCTTGTCGATGGAAGCCAGGGAAAAACTCAACCAGATCAAACCCCTAACCATTGGCCAAGCCAGTCGCATTGGGGGAGTCAATCCCGCCGATATCAACGCATTATTAATTTATTTACAATACCTTCGCCAAACTAACGGAGGTTATCGGACATAGGAATGGGATGTATAAGCTGTCATCAGTTTAATTTTTAATAATACTTGAGCCCTTATTTTTGATTTTGCGTCCCCAACGTATTGTCAATCCACCTTCATTAACAAGTTTATTAATGAGAGCTTCTAATTTCTCAATGGAGTTGAATAATTTATTGGCAATATACTCTTTTACTGAATGCCATACCAATTCCATTAAATTGGCATCCTCTTGTGGGTTTAAGGGCGATCGCCGTTGCTAGACAGTCGAAGGTTTCACTAAGCCAACACCAACCCCTCCCGATGAATTGTCCCCAACTGTAACGCCAAGCCACTCACCTGCTCAAACAAATAAAGCAAATGGCGGGGTTGTAACTGGGTGCCATCATTGCGACAGGTTCCCGTATAGATGACAGTGATTCCTTCAGACAAAACCTCAAGCACCGACAACGTTAGTAACTGTTCCCGTAAATTCAAGATGACTTTTTTACCCCGTTTGGTGGTTTTCTCCCAGAGCATTTCTTCGCTGGCTAAAATCTGGGTCGTCCATGCTTGCCATTGGTCTGCGGTTACGGGAACCTCGGCAATTAGTTCTAAACGGTAACTGGCTTGGGTCAGTAATTGAGTTGCCGCCGGAGATTTAGGATCAACATCTAACACCCGATATAAAGGAATTTCTGGGGGTAATACTGCACTCAGGCGCTCCCGAAAATTAACCGGATCTAAGCTTTCAGTAAGATCAAAATCAACAATTTCACCGCTACTACTCGACCCCAACGGTAAGGCATTGGCAATGGCAATACGAGGCCCGGGATGGAAACCGC
>JBJOGT010000164.1:0-7737 GCA_046048115.1 Cyanobacteriota bacterium
TCTGTAATACCTCCTCTAAAATTGCTACATTCAATCTAGGTAATACGAGGGATTCCTGAATTTGATAACTATCTTGATGTTCAATTTTAAACGCTAAAATTTGGTGGGTTTTGACATCAACAATCCAATATTCTTTGACGCCAAGTGCCTCATAAAGAAGGCGCTTTTTTACTTGGTCATCGGAGAGAGAACTATTGGCAATTTCAATTACCAAATCTGGCGGTGGCGACTCATTTAAGTTGACAATACCAGTCCCGAGGGAAGGGTCAATGGCATCAACGCTAACATAGCAAGAAATATCAGGTTGGGCTTCTTGATGTCCAGCTTTGCGATAACTGCAATTATCTTTCACCATGACACTTAAAGGGTGAGTCGCTAGATAAAGATGAATCCCACGCAAAATTGTTGAGTGATCATCGGCGTGATAATTGCCAACGGGGGACACTTCAATCCTTGAGTGATGTTGGTAGTAATAAAACTTAGCTTTGCCATACTCAGGATTTTCCGCCGCTTGTAAAAATTCATCCCAAGACGCAGTGATCCAAGTATCACTTTTCAGTAAGGTCAGGGCTGTATTAGACAGGGCTTGGAAAACTGTCATCTTATACTCAACTCAACTAAATTGGGTTAATAACCAGCGCATCACCTCGCCATGATTGGTTTGGCGAGTTTTCTGTAATGCCTCCTCCAAAATTGCTAAATTTAATCCCGGTAAAACTAAGGATTCTCGGATTTGGTAGCTGCCTTTATTTTTCATCTCTAATCCCAGAATTTTGGCTAATTTGACATCAACAATCCAATATTCTTTAACCCCAAGTTCCTCATAAAGAAGGCGTTTTTTACCTTGATCATCGGAGAGAGAACTGTTGGCAATTTCAATGACCAAATCTGGGGGAGGATACTGCGCTAAATCGACAATTCCTGTTCCATAGGGAATCGCCATAGCATTCTCCCCCACATGACAGGAAATATCAGGTTGTACCTCCCATTGATCTACCTTGCGGTAACTGCAAGCATCCCGATTCATGATCGATACTTGTTTTAAGGCAGCATAGAGATGAATGATGCTGTTAACAATGGAGTGATCAGTTGCATGATCATTGCCAATGGGAGACATTTCAATTCTTAAGTGGTCTTGGTAATAATAAAACTTGGCTTTGTCGTAATCAGGATTCTCCGCCGCTTGTAAAAATTCATCCCAAGACGCAGCGATCCAAGTCTCACCATCAAGTAACGTGGGTGGTGATTTTGTGGGAGTTGCGATCGCCTTACCTTCAATCGTTAGAGTAACAGCAGACATGATTGTTAACTTTTAGTAAAAGGAAAAACAGAAGAATCGCATTTCGTAGGAAAAAAGTTAGGTTTGTTGCTCAAGCCGATAACGGGCTAGTCTTTCTTGATAAAAGTCACTCATCTGTGAAGCAACAGTGGTAATAGAGTATTTGGCGATCGCCTCTCGCCTTGCATTTTCTCCCAATTTAATAGCAAACGAATGATTTTTAAGGAGATTAGCAATGGATTGCAGGAGGGAGTCAGCGTCTCCCCCATTGAATAGCACACCAGATATACCATCATTGACAATTTCTGGAATTCCTCCAACATTAGCGGCGACTATTGGAGAGCCGTAACTAAGGGCTTCCATCACAGTATAAGGGAAATTATCGTACCTAGACGCAATTAGGGTCACAAAAGCTTGTTGACGAAATTTTTTGATTTTTTCGGCTGGTAATTTTCCGTGAATTTTAATTTTTTCCTGCCCCAGCATCTGGGGATATTTTTCCTCGATATAATCCTTAATTAACCATCGTTTTCCATCCTCATCTTCATAACCGATATCGGGGCCAACAAAGTCAAGCATTGCATGGGGAAATTGTTGAAGGAGTTTAGCAAATGCATCCACAACCAGATCTCCTCCTTTACGGTTATCAAATCGTCCTACAAATAGAAGTCGGTTAGGGTCACAGGCTTCATAATGCCAGGTCTCTCTTTCCTCCGGTATGGCGATCGGATTGGGAATAACAGCAGCCCCCTCTAATTCAACATTATAAAAATCAATGGTTTTTTGAAGAACATCACGGGATGGAGAACTGACACCGGCTGTGTAAAGTATTGCTTTTTTTTCATTTTCCAATCGATTCAAATACGCTTTGTCTTTTGGATGATTGTCAATATCTCCATGCAGAAAATATGGGCCATGTAACCGAGTAATAACAGGAATATTGGTGCATTGTTGGGTTCTGTAGGACGCCCCAAAATTTTCCGCTTGCTCGATAATGAACGGCTGTTTGTCTACGGGAATCCCTTTTAGTGTCTCAGCGATCCGTGTTCCTGACTCCCCTTGACTTCCTTGACCTAATTCTAATAGTCCACGGACTTTATTGCTGATTTTTAGTAATGCAGACGATTTTTTCTCAATGATGGGGTAAATGTCTAGGTTCGTTTCATCACCTCCTCGCCAGGTTAAGACCGCACATTCTAGCCCAATCGCCTTAAACCCACCATACATTTGCTCTATATATGTAACAATTCCATTGGCGAGCGAGCCAGTGGGCCAAGAGGGAGTAATCAAAGCGACATTTTTGGGTTTCTTCATGTTGCGATTGCTGTTATGAGTTTTGTGCTTGGGCTAAGGGGGTGATGGTTCTTGCTGAAGTGAGGCGAGTCGTGTAACTTTGTGACAACTGCCATATTCAATCCACGATTTCTATGGCTACGTTTGCTTTGACTACAACATTCCCTCAAAATCCTTTAAAAATTTTTCTCCCTTTTAATTGTCCATGGTGGTATTCCATGTCTAGAAATTCTAGATGAATCTAGGCTTTTAACAAAGCTTCATACTCGTGCCGGAAATAACGCAGGGTGCTAATAACCGGATTGGGGGCGCTTTGACCTAACCCACAGAGGCTCATTTCCTTGACCATATGGCACAGGCTTTCCAGTTTATCGAGGTCCGCCGCTGTGGCTTCTTTTTTCAGAAACAGACCCAATAGGTCATGGAGTTGAACCGTGCCCGCACGGCAGGGAATACATTTACCGCAGGATTCCGATTGGCAAAAGTCCATGTAAAACTGCGCCACATCCACCATGTTGGTGCTGTCATCCATGACGATCATGCCCCCCGATCCCATCATGGTTCCCAAGGCTAAGAGGGTGTCGTATTCAATGGGGGTATCGAGTTTATCGGCGGGAATACAGCCCCCAGAGGGTCCACCGGTTTGAACCGCTTTGACTTTGCCGCCATCGGGAACGCCGCCCCCCATGACTTCCACCACTTGGCGCACGGTGGTTCCCATGGGCACTTCCACCAGGCCTGCATTCTCGACTTTGCCGGTGAGGGCAAATACCTTCGTCCCTTTACTTTTCTCAGTGCCGATCGCCGCGTACCAATCGCCCCCTTCTCGAATAATGGGGACAATATTGGCATAGGTTTCGACGTTATTGATCAAGGTGGGGTTTTCCCAAAGTCCAGATTGGGCTGGATAGGGCGGTCGGGGGCGGGGAGTTCCCCGTTTACCTTCCACAGAGGCGATCAATGCGGTTTCTTCACCACAAACAAAAGCACCTGCCCCAACCCGAATATCGACTTTGAAATCAATGGGGGAATCAAAAATTTGGGTTCCCATCAAGCCATAACGTTTGGACTGTTGGATGGCTTTTTGCAGCCGTTTAATGGCCAAGGGATATTCCGCCCGGACATAAATGTAACCGTGGTTGGCCCCGACAGCGTAGGCGGCGATCGCCATTCCTTCTAGGAGTCGGTGGGGATCACTTTCGAGGACACTGCGGTCCATAAACGCACCGGGGTCTCCTTCATCGGCGTTACAAATCACATATTTTTGATCCCCTGGCATTTTTGCCACCGTGGCCCATTTCAAGCCCGTGGGATAGCCGCCGCCCCCCCGTCCCCGCAGGCCGCTTTTGGTGACTTCCGCAACCACTTCCGCTGGGGTCATTTCATGAATGGCGTGGTAAAGCTGCTCGTACCCCCCCGTGGCAATGTATTCATCAATGGATTCGGGATCAATCTGCCCAGAATTTTCGAGCACAATGTTGCGTTGGAGGGCATAAAACGGATGATTGAAATCCCCTTGAATGATATTTGTTTCGGAAACGGCATCCGGTTGCTGGATCTGCTTTACAATGTCGCTGATCTGATCCGGTGTGACCAATTCATACAATTTTTCGAGGGGATCAACCGCCACCAATGGTCCCCGCCCACAGAATTTCATACAGCCAACGCCGCAAATCTCTACTTGATCCTGTAGTCCCGCCCCGGCGATCGCCGCTTCGAGCTTTTCTTTCACAGTGCCGCCATCGGAGGACAGACAGCCCGCTGCGCTACAACAGCGAATACGAATTTTGCTCGGTTTGTGACGGGCAGTGGCCGCAATTTCCCTTAATTCTGTGATATCCATAACGATTAAAAGTTTCCCAAAAAATAATAATTGTCTTGCCGATAATCTTTGAATTTTTGCCTTGATTTAATCTGCTGGGGGCAGTTGCCAGGGCTGAATATTGTCTAAGACGGATGCATCGGTTTGTTTTCCCAACACTTTGCCGTCATACACCACAGCGGGCGCAATGCCACAGGCCCCAATACAGCGGGCCGTAACCAAGGAAATTTGTCCGTCTTCCGTCGTTTCGCCCGGTTTAATATGCAACTCGTTGTCTAAGGTATTAAGCAAATCCCCGGCCCCTTTAACATAACAAGCTGTCCCTAGACAAACTACGCAAGTATGGGCCCCACTGGGTTTGAGGGAAAATAAATGATAAAAGGTTGCCACCCCAAATACCCGGCTTAAGGGCAGTTGCAAACCCCGCGCCACATAGAGCAACACATCTTCTTCAAGGTAGCCAAAAATTTCCTGGGCCTTGTGTAGAATTTCAATCAAGGCATCTTGACTATATTGATGGCGCTTCAGAGTGGTATCAAGCACCTTAAAACGTTTATCGCCACTGGGATGGTCTGTCCCTTTGGACTGGGTTTGGCGATCGCCGGCAACGGTCATGGGAAAAGCCTCAATACGAAAAACTTAAAGTCGGCAACCTCGAAATGGTTCATCAACAACGGCGTAAGACCCGCGTTGACAAAATCTATTGCCATCCACATATTTTTGATTAACTTAATTTTTACACTAACTTTTGGGAACAGAAGTCGATTTTGCTTTTTTTTAAATATCTGTTACATCACCATTTTGACAACGGATATGTTGTTTAATGCCATTGTTAATTGTTGACAACAGAAAATATTTTGATTAACAAAAAGTTAATTTTAAAACCTTTATTATGATGTTGCCACCAATGTAGTTGAAGATTTTACTGCCTCTCATTGTAGGTGATCCCCGTCAACACCATAAAATAATCGCCCCCTTGAGGAAGGCGATCGCCAAGATCAGTGTGATACCTGGATAACTGCTGAATCAAATTAAGAGGGCGAACGATGGGATTCGAACCCACGAGTGGAGGAACCACAATCCTCTGCCTTAACCCCTTGGCTACGCTCGCCATTTTTTTCGCATTTACTAATTTAGCATAGGATTTGGATTTTGTAGACCTTATCGAAAAATCGGTTCACACCTTGTCCTGACCAAATCGGCATTAAATCCAAAACAAAACCGGGCAAACTGGGGTCACCACCCAAGGCGCTGGGAGTCTCCAACACGTCTACCGATCGCCCTGGCCAATAAATTTCCACCGTCTAACGATTATCGATTTCTGCCTCTGTGGGGGGCATAATCACCCAGTCTCCTTGGGCATTACGTCCAATGCGTAGGTCTCGATTATTGCGACAGAGTTGGAAAAACTGATCATCGGTTAGGGTTAGGGGATCTCATTTCACCGTGAGGGCATCTAGCATGGCGGCGTTCTTTGGATAGCGATGGCTCTATTTTAGTCGGCGTCAATGATATCTGATACCTGAAATCTGATACCTGAACCGGGCAAACCCTACTTGTTTAGCGGGAAACCCCTCTTTTTCTTAATCAATCTCACCTGTCACAATAATGACTAGCAAGCATCAGTGATATACAGGAAGCAGACCCTATGCAACCAACTAACCCCAATCAATTTACGGAAAAAGCCTGGGAGGCGATCGCCAAAACCCCGGACGTTGCCAAACAGAATCAACAGCAACAAATAGAAACGGAACATTTACTAAAGGCATTATTGGATCAAGACGGCCTTACCACTAGTATTTTCAATAAAGCTGGGGTTAGTGTGCCGAGAGTGCGCGATAAAATTGACGATTTTATTCAGAAACAACCCAAACTTAGTAATCCTAGCGAATCAATTTATTTAGGGCGCAGTTTAGATAAACTGTTAGACAATGCCGAAAAAGCGCGGCAAACCTATGGCGATGACTATATTTCCATTGAGCATTTGATGTTAGCCTATGCCCAGGATGATCGTTTTGGGAAAGGGTTGTACAAAGAATTAGGATTAACCGCCGATAAACTAGCCACCATTATTGAACAAATTCGAGGCAATCAAAAAGTGACCGATCAAAACCCTGAAGGCAAATACGAATCCTTAGAAAAGTATGGGCGAGATTTAACCCAATTGGCCCGGGAAGGGAAACTTGATCCGGTCATTGGGCGAGATGAGGAAGTCCGTCGCACCATTCAAATCCTGTCCCGCCGCACTAAAAATAATCCGGTTTTAATCGGGGAACCAGGGGTCGGTAAAACGGCGATCGCCGAAGGGTTAGCCCAACGCATTATTAACCGAGATGTGCCAGAATCCCTGCGCGATCGCCAACTGATTTCCTTGGATATGGGGGCCTTAATTGCGGGGGCCAAATACCGGGGGGAATTTGAAGAACGGCTCAAAGCAGTACTCAAAGAAGTAACCGAAAGCCAAGGACAAATCATCTTATTTATTGATGAAATTCACACCGTTGTCGGGGCCGGGGCAACCCAAGGGGCCATGGATGCGGGGAATTTATTGAAACCGATGTTGGCCCGGGGAGAATTGCGCTGTATTGGGGCCACCACCTTAGATGAATACCGTAAATATATTGAAAAAGATGCGGCTTTAGAACGGCGTTTCCAAGAAGTCTTTGTGGATGAACCCAATGTGGTGGATACCATTTCTATCCTGCGGGGCTTGAAAGAACGGTATGAACTGCACCATGGGGTTAAAATTGCTGACTCGGCCCTGGTGGCGGCGGCGGTGTTATCCAACCGGTATATCAGTGACCGCTTTTTGCCCGATAAGGCGATCGATTTAGTGGATGAATCCGCAGCGAAATTAAAAATGGAAATCACGTCTAAACCCGACGAATTGGATGAAGTTGATCGCAAAATTCTCCAGCTAGAAATGGAGCGGCTTTCCTTACAACGGGAAAATGATCCTGCTTCCAAGGAACGGTTAGAAAAACTCGAAAAAGAGTTAGCTGATTTTAAAGAAGAACAATCCCAACTCAATGCCCAATGGCAATCGGAGAAAACTATCATTGATCAAATTCGCACTGTCAAAGAAAGCATTGATCAAACTAACTTAGAAATTCAACAGGCCCAACGGGATTACGATTACAATCGGGCGGCGGAATTGCAGTATGGCAAATTGACCGACTTGCAACGTCAAGTGGAAACCCTAGAAAAACAATTAGCGGAAAACCAAACCTCTGGCAAAACCCTATTGCGGGAAGAAGTACTAGAGTCCGACATTGCCGAAATTATCTCGAAATGGACAGGTATTCCCATCAGTAAATTGGTGGAATCAGAGAAGGAAAAACTC
>JBJOGT010000165.1:0-8862 GCA_046048115.1 Cyanobacteriota bacterium
CAGAACCGGGCAGGACAGGGGGATAACATAACCAACCACACCAGGCCCGAAACAATAACCGTTCTAATCGACGCAGGGGCAGTACTATTGGATCTTGCATTCCCCACTGCAAGGGGCCAAAGGCTTTTTCCAGTACGATTAAAATATCATCACTCTCGGTATAAAAATTACCGTCCAATTCCAGGGCGGGCAGCATCCCCGACGGTACAAGCTTTTTGTACCATGCTTCTTTTTCTCCATAGCAAAACATGGTTACTTTTTTGATCCGATAGGGAATCTGTTTTTCCTCTAGCCAGAGCCAAACCTTTTGGCAGTAAGGACACCAGGCATGGTTATCTCGATAGAGAGTCACCCGGATCGCCTCCTCTGGCTGACCAAAGAGCCTGAGAGTAGCTTGGGCATTGGTGGGGCCATTGACAGCGTCAACGGTGTAGTCACAGATCGCTTCGAGTTCTGGCCAACTGAGGGGAGTATTGTACATGGAAAAAAAGACGGTTAAAACGGGAATGACCTTTTATAATTTTACAAGTCTTAACATTTTGTCGACACCAACCTTGCTCTGGTTGAACCTTTTTTGGCAAGCCCAAAAACGACAAGGTTATCCTTAAAAAAATATCCCGTTGGATTGCATTAACTTGGTGATCGATATTTGTGACTGAAGACCGTCCGCCTTCCTCCGATTCTTCCCCCTCTCCTCCTTTGATTAACCCTTCCCCCCCCCGTAAGACTGGACGCTGGTCAACCTGGCAACGACAAATCCGTTATTTCTATGTCCGTCTCTTGCGCCTCCAAAGTACGCCCCAGGCTTTGGCCAGGGGATTGGCCGCAGGGGCATTTGCCGGTATGTTTCCGTTTCTCGGTCTGCAAACGGCGATCGCCCTTGTTTTAGCGATTCCATTGCGGGGCAATAAGTTGGTGGCGGCGGCGGCAACTTGGATCAGTAATCCGTTTACCTATGTGCCTATTTTTTGGTTTAACTACAAATTGGGCCAATTAATTTTGCGATCGGAGGGGCCAGCGTTTGCGGATTTAGATTGGCAATCCGGGGAGATTTTGCAATATACCAGCAGTGCGGCGATCGCCCTGTTAGTGGGGTCAACCATTGCGGGGGTGGTGGTGGGACTGAGTGCCTATATTTTTGGGTTGAAAGGGTTTATTTGGCTACGAACCCGCCGGGAAAACCGAGAAAAAAATCCCCCTCGCCCCAGGTAATAACCCTAAACCCGGCCATACTGGGCTTGGAGTCGATCATTGTGGTCATCGGCGATGGTGGCCACAAGGGTAATGGCGCGGGAAATTTCCCCAGGGGAGAGATCCGCAACAGTACGTTGGCAAAGGGTGACCAAATGGTTGTCGCGGAGGGCAAATCGGGCTTCGAGGGTATCTGACCAATTTAATCCCATCACTTCCATCAGCAAATCACACTGATTTTGCTCGGGTAAGGACATCACATCAGCCCAAACGGTAAAAATATCATCGTCCCCTTCCCCGGTCATTTGGACAAACACTGACACACTGCCGTAGGTGAATTTCCATGCTGCCCCCTGTTCTGAGTGCTGAACCATCGCACTATCTCCTTGGGCCATACTACTGATCACTGTTTCGATGGTGTCATGGTGGCTGGTCGGCTTATAATCTTCGGTGGTCAGACTGTCTTGGGTAAGGTTTAGATTAGGCATAACTACGGTCATAATAGGGGCCTCAAGGGGACGTTCTAGCCCAAGTTTAACTGTAAATCAGAGCAAAAATTAGGAAAAATAACGGTCAAGCAGGACTGGTATTTGTCTCTTTAAAAGTAATCACCTCTGCTTCGTTGCTTTCCCGCGCCACCCGGACTAATAACCCGGCGAGAACGAGGCTGGCTAAACAGGAACTTCCGCCATAGCTAAAGAAGGGTAACGGTAACCCGGTGGTGGGTAACGCGCCACTGGCAACACCGATATTCAATAAAGACTGCCCTACCAAAAATATGACCCCCCCCATGGCAATCAACCGTTTGACCCGATGACGACAGCGCATGGCAATACGTAAACCAATGGTGGCAAAGAGACCGAGAAACGCTAAGAAGGCTACGCAGCCAACCCAACCAAATTCCTCTGCAAAAACGGCAAAAATAAAATCCGTGGTTTGAATAGGCAAATAAAATAGCTTTTGTTGGGAAAGACCCAGCCCCGTCCCTGACACGCCTCCTGAGGCGATCGCATACAGACTTTGTACTAACTGATAACCATCCCCCCGTGGATCGGCAAAGGGATCGAGGAAAGAGGTGACCCGCGCTTTCTGGTATTCCCGCAACGAGATACTGGTTACCGCTGTTGTTATGCCTAATAATGCCGTTGACGTTAAATAACCCCAGGGTAAACCGGATGACAGGGCAATTAACCACAACCCCATCCCACATAACGCCGTTGTACTAAGATTGGGCTGCAAAAGAATACCGGCCAAGGTAAGACCAAAAATCCCCAACCACAGTAAACGAGTCCGCCAAGGAAAGCGAGACCAGTTTCCAAATAAGTTTGCGCCTTGGAGGACTAAGCAGGGTTTCATAAATTCCGACGGCTGGAGCAACACTGGCCCCAGCCCAATCCACCGTTTAGCACCATTCACTTCTACCCCTAGGCCAGTTTTGGTGGCTAGGATTAATGCCAAGACAACAAACAAAAACCAGGGTACTAAGTTCAAGCAGACTTGGAGAGGGAGGCGCACCAGAACATTGAACAGATTCAAGCCAATCCAGAGGTAGGCGACTTGCTTAAGGATCATTGCTAATCCCGTACCACTCTGTTCTAAACTTTCGGCATAGGAGGCAGAGAATAGGACAATGAAGCCAATTAACATCCAAGCAAAAATTAGTGTCCGCATTAAACGGGCTTCCCCCGACCACTTGAGCACGTCGGTGTCGTAGAAGGGAAAGAGGATTCGGAGAATAGTACCGGAATTAATCAAAGCGTTGAGGGTGGGGGTAAGACGGTGAATGGTAAATTTTTGTCACATATTGTGACGGTTTTTGTAAACAAATATCGCTGTTTTTAAAGCTTGATTGCGAAAACAAGTAATTGGTTCCCCCTGAGAAGAAGGAGATGATACGGTGTTAAACAAATTTTTTGTATTTCCCTCCAATCCTCTTTTTATCATTATGTATCGTCAATCAGATAAAGATTTAATCAGTGCGGGTTTAATTTCAGCGTTAGGAGCCGGAATTGTAACTTCTTTTGCCGTTAATCAAGGACAACACCCCTTGGTGGCGTTAGCGATTACGGTGATTGCTAGTGTGTGTGGGGTGGTTTGCCATCAGCTTGATTTAATTTAAGGGATTACGGGAATTATAATGTACTAGAGTTAAGGCTTTGGGCTGCTTCCGGTGTCAGGGGCAGATGTAAGCCACATTCTTGTTTCATGCCGTGGAAACGGGTGTCCCGCTCGTCTTGATCCCCTGCCATTAATGGCCGACTGGAGTGCCAGTCTCCGACGGAAACATAACCTTGATCAAAAAAGGGATGGTAGGGTAAATCGTAGGCGGTTAAATACTCGTAAACTGTTTTGGCATTCCATCCGAGGATGGGCAGGATTTTATATTGATTCCCCTGTAATTCCACTGGCTTTAGGGTTTGGCGGTGGCGGGTTTGATCCTTGCGTAAACCGGTTAACCAGGCGATCGCCCCTAATTCTTTGAGTGCCCGTTGCATGGGTTCCACCTTCCGGATCTGATCGTAATGGTTGAGGGACTCCAAATCATTTTGTTGCCAAAGTTTGCCATATAGCGCTTCCATTCGCGCCGGACTGAGGGGGGATTGATAAACCTTGAGATTTAATTGCAAGCGGTTGGCCAAGTTTTCGGCAAATTGATAGGTTTCCGCTGGTAAATAGCCCGTATCAATCCAAATCACGGGGATAGAGGGAATGATGCGGGTGACTAAATGGAGCATCACCGCCGCCTGAATGCCAAAACTGGTACTCATTACCAAGCCTTGGTCAAAGGTTTGATCGGCCCAGGTGACAATTTCTGTGGCGTTGGCATGGGCAAGTTTGGCTTGAATCTGAACAAGATCAAGGTTAGGAAGCGGAGTGGGCATCTCTACGGGAAAGGAATCTGGGGGGAATCGCTGGGAAACAGCCGGCTGAGGAGAGGATAAGGCGCTAACGGGATCACACTGCAAAGGCGATGGAGTCATAGACTTTTGGCAAAAAGTATCAGTCTGGGACAAGGTCCGAGAGTCAACGTCGAACTGCCCTAATATCCAATTCTACTGTGTCTCTGTCTAACCCCTAGACGGCGATCGCCGAGGAGAATGATCCCAGCTTGACAATTTGCAGTTCACTTAGGGGGGGAGGCATTTGCCGCCAGTCTTAATTAGGAGCTGAAGCCCCATCCTGTTGGGCCGTGAGTGTTTCTTGATCCCGACGTCGTTTTTTGGCATAAAGCTGAATGGACGCTGCCATGGCAATGACCAAGGCCACAATCAACCAGGTGGTGGCATCCAAGGGTAAATTATTTTTGAACACTGCCAAGAGAACAATCACCACCAACAAAAGGGTGGGCGCTTCGTTTAAGGCCCGGAATTGCTGTCCTGTCCACTGGCACTCACCTTGGGCAAGTTTTTTCATGATCCGTCCACAGTAAAAATGGTACAAAAGCAGGAGGGCAACGAAGGTCAATTTAAAATGAAGCCAACCGGATTTCAGAATCTCTGGCTCCGTGGAAATCAAGCCGATCGCCATACTCACCGTGACAATCATGCCAGGGGTGGTAATAATGTTGTATAGCCGCTTTTCCATCAACTCATATTGGGCTTTTAAAATGGTTTTTGCGGGTTCTGACTGTTGATCGGCTTCCGCATGGTAGACAAAAAGCCGCACCAAATAAAACAAGCCAGCAAACCACACTACCACCCCAATTAAATGTAGAGCTTTAAACCAGTAATAAGCCATCGGTCTGATTAAAAATGTATTAATTAATGGGCAAAGTCGTTAGCCCCCAGTTGCTAGGCAACGGCTCAGGCTAACTCGATCATTTTAAGACCTTCGCTGACCCCTAACCCAATTTTTGACGACCCAATGGCGTTATAATACCGGAAGTTTTCGTATATTTAAACTAAATAATGCTAGCGGATAGAATTCAATTTACCCAAAAAAAGGGTTTTCGCAAAGTCCTTAACCAACGAGTAGATGCTTACTTTAAAAACGAAGGTCTTTCCCAAAGGGACAATCCCCAGATGTATTTGAAGACGGTCACCATTGTTGTTTGGCTCTTTTCTGCGTGGGCTTTTGTGTTGTTTGCCCCGGTCATCTTTCCCGTTCGATTACTGGGTTGCGTTGTCCTTGCCATGGCGATCGCCGCCTTTTCCTTTAATGTCGGCCACGATGCTAATCACAACAGTTATTCATCTAATCCCACCGTCAATCGTCTGTTAGGAATCACCTACGATTTCATTGGTTTGTCCAGTTTTTTATGGCGTTATCGTCATAATTATTTACACCATACCTATACGAACATTTTAGGCCATGATGTGGAAATCCATGGAGATGGCGTAGTGCGAATGTCCCCCGAGCAACAGCATTTTGGCTTTTACCGTTTTCAACAGTTTTATATCTGGATTCTCTACTTATTTATTCCCTTTTATTGGTTTCTCTATGACATTTATTTGGTGCTGAGCAAAGGGAAATACCATGACCATAAAATCCCCCCCTTTAATCCCTGGGAGTTGGTCACCTTACTGGGCATTAAAGTGTTGTGGTTTGGCTATGTGTTTGGATTGCCCTTAGCCCTCGGTTTTTCCCTGCCTCAGGTGCTTGCTGGCGTCGCCGTCACCTATATGACCTATGGCATTATTATTTGCACGATTTTCATGCTAGCCCATGTGGTGGAATCCACTGAATTTTTAACCCCCGATCCCGATACAGCAGCCATTGATGATGAATGGGCCATTTGTCAGATTCGGACAACGGCGAATTTTGCCACCCAAAGTCCGATTTGGAATTGGTATTGCGGGGGGTTAAATCATCAAATTACCCACCATTTATTTCCCAATATTTGCCATATTCACTATCCTCAACTTGAGCAGATTGTTAAGGACGTATGTGCAGAATTTGAAGTCGAATATAATGTTTATCCCACCCTCGCGTCGGCGATCGCCTCAAATTATCGTTGGCTAGAAACCATGGGTAAACCCTCCTAACCGTTAGTCAATCAAACAAGATCAATTGATTTACCAATAAACTCCACTTATTAGTCCTCCTTGATGGTTAAATTTTTCTAAAATACCAAGCTTGGCTGGGGTTAATTTCTTGATAAAGACTTTGTGACCCCAGCTTGGATTTTTATCAAATATTGATAACATTTGACGGATTTAGACAAGTCCAGTATTTTTAAAGAGAAATCAAAGTTAGTGACTTTGATTTTTAAAAAATTAAGTTTTATTGTGAGGAGTGTTTCTTGTGGACTTAGATGTCAATCAGGTGAATGTCGTTTTTGACACCCTGAAAACTCAGTTAACCGGCTTTGGTCTGAAACTGCTTGGGGCACTATTGCTGTGGTTTGTCGGGGGATGGTTAATCAAAACAGGAGTGGGATTATTGTCCCGTGTTTTGAAAAAACAATCCATTGATCCGACCCTGATCAAATATTTGACCAATTTTTTGGGAGTCACCCTACAGATCGTTCTAATTGTGGCGATTTTAGGGTACTTTGGCGTTGAGACAACCTCCTTTGCTGCCTTACTCGCTGCAGGGGGTATTGCCATTGGGGCCGCCTGGAGTGGTTTACTGGCTCACTTTGCTGCCGGGGTCTTTTTGGTAATTTTTCGTCCCTTTAATGTCGGAGATTTCATTACCGCAGGGGGCGTCACCGGCACAGTTCATGAAATTGGTTTATTCGTAACATCCATCGATACCTTGGACAATGTCCGAACCATCGTTGCCAATAATACGATTTTTTCCGGTAACATCCAGAATTTCACCGTGAATCCTTACCGACGGGTAGAACTGGTAGCCCAATTGAGTCATGGTATTGATCCAGATGATGCCATGGCACGCTTACGGCAAGTGATCAGTGCTATTCCCAATGTGGAAACTAACCCCGCCCCCGAGATTGATATTCTAGAATTTAATTTGGCGGGGCCGGTTTTGTCAGTGCGCCCTTACTGCAATAATGAACACTACTGGCAGGTCTATTTCGACACCAACAAAGCCATTAGTGAAACCTTTGGCCAAGCGGGTTATCCAGTGCCCGAAAAGCATTTGGCTATTCGTCAAACAGCCGCTGCTTAATGCTTCTGTCTTAAGTTGGCGATCGCCGTTAGTAATATCTCGCTGGGGGCAAATTCTTAAATGAATCAATATTAACGAGGGTGTGTTTAGGACATACCTTTTTTTTCGTGTTTTTATAGTTGATTAGCGTTCCCTCGGTTGAACACTGGCAAAAACTAGCGGGTTTAGCAACGTTACCCAAGCAATTCCCGGTATAATTCAATTCCTTAGAACCGTCAAGCCTTTTCAGCGAATTTATGACTCAAACCACCGTTGCCAACCCCCTACTCCAAGGCCGGGGCCTCCCTCCCTTTGATCGCATTCAAGCCAGTGATGTGGTTCCGGCGGTGGAAACCTTGATCGCGGAACTGAATCAAACCTTAACCGGCCTAGAAAAAACCGTTGAACCGACCTGGAACGGATTAGTAGACCCCTTAACCCGCTTAGAAGAACGCCTGACTTGGACGTGGGGCACCATTTCCCATTTAATGGGGGTCAAAAATAGCCCTGAACTCCGCCAAGCCTTTGAACAGGTTCAGCCGTTGGTGGTGGGATTTATTAACCGTTTGGGCCAAAGCCGACCTTTGTATGAAGCGTTTGTGGCGTTGAAAAACAGCGATCAATGGTCAACCCTAGAACCGGCCCAACAACGCATTATTGATAGCAATATCCGCGAAGCTCAATTAGGCGGGGTGGGCTTAACGGGCGAGACGCGGGAACGGTTCAATGCTATTCAGTTGGAATTAGCTGAACTAGCCACCAAATTTTCCAACAATGTGCTGGACTCCACCCAGGCTTTCACCCTCCCATTGACGACCCAGGAAGACATTGCTGGCTTGCCACCCAGTTTATTAGCCCTAGCCGCCCAAACCGCCCAACAAAAGGGAAATGAAACTGCATCGGCGCAAACTGGCCCCTGGGTGATTACGTTGGATTACCCCAGTTATTTGCCCTTTATGAAATACAGTCAGCGGGGGGATCTACGGGAAAAACTATACCGTGCCTTTATTCGTCGGGCGGCCGATGGAGACTGGGACAATCATCCCTTGATCGAACGAATTTTGGCGTTACGGTTAGAAATGGCGCAAATTTTAGGCTTTGAAACCTATGCGGCAATGAGTCTGTCCCGCAAAATGGCCCCGGATGTAGAGGCGGTGGAAAAATTACTTGAAGAATTGCGATCGCCGAGTTATGGGGTAGCGGAACAGGAATTTGCCGACCTGAAACGCTTTGCAAAAATTGAGGATTTAAAACATTGGGATATTCCCTACTGGTCAGAGCGGCAACGGGAAACGGAGTTTGACTTCGATGCGGAAGCCTTGCGTCCCTATTTTCCCCTGCCCCAGGTTCTTGAAGGCTTATTCTCCCTAGCCAAACGTCTCTTTGGGGTCACCATTACCCCCACTGCCGATCCCGTCGCCCTGTGGCATCCCGATGTGCAATTTTTCCAGGTAGAAAACGAACAAGCCGAAACCATTGCCTATTTTTACCTCGACGCCTACAGTCGTCCGGCGGAAAAACGGGGGGGCGCCTGGATGGGGGATTGCTTAAATCGGGGACAAGAAAGAATCGAAGGCCGCACGGAGTTGCGATTGCCGGTTGCTTATCTGGTGTGTA
>JBJOGT010000166.1:0-3505 GCA_046048115.1 Cyanobacteriota bacterium
ATCGGATAATTGGGCAATATTTTTAAGGGTTAGGTTGGGGCAAGTGCGTTTGCATAGGCCTGTTAGCACTTTGCCGGGGCCCACTTCCCAATAGGCTTCCATGCCATTTTCGGGTAGCGCCAACATGGTTTCCCGCCAGCGCACTGATCCGGTCATTTGTTGGATTAACCGTTCTTTAAGGCGATCGCCGTCTTGGGTGGGGGTGGGGTCAACATTGGAAAAAACGGGAATGGTGGCGACTTGGAAGGCGCAGCCTTTGAGGGTTTCGGTAAAGGATTGGGAAGCATCGGCCATAAAAACTGAATGGAATGCCCCGGAAACTTTGAGGGGAACAGCACGACGGGCTTTGACGGAGGCGAGGACAGCTTCAACCCCAGGCACTGTGCCAGAAATAACCACCTGCTCTGGGCTATTGTCATTGGCTAGCACCACGTCAGCGTTGTGGGCCAAAGCTCCGGTTAATTGATCCTGGTCAAATTTCATCAGGGCAGCCATCATTCCCCCTTGGGCGTTGGCCATCACCTCAGACCGTTGTTTTACCAATTGTAAGCCCGTGGCGAAATCAAATACCCCAGCAGCATAGAGGGCGGAATATTCTCCTAGACTATGGCCCGCCACACAATGGGGCTGCAAACCTTTATCCTTCAACAAATCGCTCAAAATGGCTTCAACGACGTATAAACAGGGTTGGGTGTATTGGGTTTTCGCCAAACTTTCTTCATCCCCTTGCACTTTTTCGAGGATAGACCAACCTAAAATTGCCTCGGCTTGCTGAAACTTTGCAGCGGCGATCGCCGTTTCAGCCAGATCCACCCCCATCCCAACAGCCTGGGACCCTTGCCCCGGAAACACCCATGCGGTTTTCATTGCTTAAAACTCGTTTAATCCTAGATATGTACTTTTTCAGTGCGGTGTAAATGCCCTAGGCAATTATACCAAGGGGAGGCTACTCGTCTGGGCAAGGAGACGGGGGCGGAACGGGATCATAACCACCGGGATGGAAGGGATGACAGCGCAGAATACGTTTAATGGCCAAAAAACTACCCCGCCGGACGCCAAAACGTTCCACCGCCTCTAGGGCATATTGGGAGCAAGTAGGCTGAAAACGGCAGGACGGGGGAAATAGGGGAGAAATCAGGGTGCGATAAAGGTGAATCAGGGTAAGGAGAAAATGTTTCATAACATTAGGTCACCAACGCCCCTTGCCTTTTTTCAGGGCCATGGGCATCGGTGGAGGGAGAGAGGATAGACGGAGCAATATTTTATACGTCATAACCAAATAAGTTGGCATTAACCTCGGTCAAATTCAGATCCCCCAGGCCATACTCCTGCCAGCGTTGACTCACCTGTTCTGACATCGCCGGATCAGATTCCAACACTTGACCCCATTCATGCTCCGTTTCCGGGGGCATTTTAGTGGTGGCGTCAATGCCCATGCGTCCCCCTAAGCCAATTTTTTCGCTGGCAAAATCGAGGCTATCAAAGGGGGTTTCCGGCAAAATAAATACATCCCGCACGGGGTCAACCTTCGAGCTAATGGCCCATACCACTTGACGGGGGTCGCGGATATTAATATCTTTGTCAACGACAATCACAAATTTGGTATAGGTAAATTGAGGTAGGGCGCTCCAAAAGGCCAGGGCCGCCCGTTTTGCTTGTCCCGGATAGGCTTTGTCGATGGAGATAATGGCAGCTTTATAGCTCAACGCTTCCATCGGTAAAAAAAAGTCGGTGATCTCAGAAACCTGTTGCCGGAGGATGGGGGTATAAATACGGTTTAGGGCGATCGCCATCATGGCTTCTTCTTTCGGGGGACGACCGCTGAAGGTGGTGAGATAAACGGGATTTTTGCGATGGGTCAAACAATGAAAACGAACCAGGGGAGAATCTTCTACACCGCCGTAATAGCCCATGTGGTCACCGAAGGGGCCATCGGGTAGCACTTCGCCGGGGGTAATGGTGCCTTCGATCACAAATTCTGAGTCGGCGGGAACCTCTAAATCCACGGTTTTACATTTTGCTAAAGCAACCCCGGAACCGCCGTATAACCCCGCAAATAACCATTCCGATAAATCCACGGGAATCGGGGTGGCCGCCGCCATAATAATTAACGGATCTACCCCCAGGGCGATCGCCACTTCTAATTTTTTGCCCTGTTCCGCCGCTTTGCGTAAATGTCTCGCCCCCCCCCGCACCGAGAGCCAATGCACCGTCATGGTGGTTTTGGATTGCAGTTGCAGTCGATAAACGCCCACGTTAGGGGTTCCCGTTTGGCAATCTTTAGTAATTACCAGACCGAGGGTTATGATTTTGCCCGCATCGCCGGGATAGGGACGAATCAGGGGAATTTGGTTTAAGTCCAGATCATGCCCTTGGATCACCACCTCTTGGCAGGGAGGGAAGAAGTTTCGACCAGGTTTAGCTTTCAGTACATCAAACAAGACTTTACCGAAGTCCACGGCCTGGGAAATTTTCTTAGGGGGTTTGGGTTGTTGCAGTATCGCTAATTTACGCCCCAAATCTTCCAATTCCAGGGGGTGCTCCATGTTCATCGCCCAGCAAATCCGTTCCACTGTCCCCATCAAATTCACCGCCACGGGAAACGGCGATCCTTTAATATTCTCAAATAACAACCCTGGCCCACCGGCCTGCAACATCCGGTTCGCAATTTCCGCCACCTCTAAATCGGGATCAACCTCAACAGTAATGCGACGCAATTGTCCCCGCGACTCCAATAATTGGATAAATCCCCGTAAATCTCTGGCCATGGCGATCGCCTACTAACTATTAAGTATTAATTTGGCTGGTTCGTAATCTTTCTTTACAATCCTAAACTGATTTTGCCTACGATGCCATCGTCCCGTTTGTTGTTGGCACAATTCTATGGGTACGCTCTCATCGCAGTGTCTGATCTTTACCAATAAATAATATCAAGGCTTGAGGCGCTTGTGAGATGACTAATATTGGTATTCTTGGTCTGGTCGTGGGGATTTTAGTACAACGGCGTGGAAGGCAGAGAGTGGTAGCTAAGGGAAAAAATACATGTTTGACGTTAAACGGCGATTATCCCGTAGGAATGGGGAAGACGGAGGACGGCAGCGAAAAAGCTAACTTCTTGCACAAAACATGTGCTTTATTTTTTGACTATCATGTTATCCAAAAATTAGACTGCAAATTAATGATAACAGTAGATTATAGTGGCTACTCCTAATCCATAAAGATTGGGTGTCCAAGCGGCGATCGCCGGGGAAACAAGGTGTTGGATTGCTAGGGATTCAGCCATTTGTCCAAATAGGTAATAGGAAAAGATGAAAACAATAAATACTAGCAAATTAAAAGAGTTATCTTCCGATTTCATTTTTACCCCCCAAATCGCTCCTAATAATCCTAAGCAGAAACAGGCAAAGGGGAGAGAGAGCTTTTTGTGTAGCCCTACCAATTGACGCCGATAAAATTTTTGATCCAACTGATTAATATTGTCTTGGAGGCGTTTTTTTAATTGCAT
>JBJOGT010000167.1:0-9029 GCA_046048115.1 Cyanobacteriota bacterium
ATCATCATCATCATCATCACCCTCATCACCCTCATCACCCTCATCACCCTCATCGCTGATATCCCAATCAAAGCTATCATCACCATCTTCATCCCCTAAGGGGGGGTCAACCTTTGTTTTGCCACCGCTTACCGTTGCCAAGTCAATTTGTTGTCGATAGTAATCCACACTCTTGACTTGAACATCAACTTCATCCCCCAAGCGATAGGAGGTGCGGTTTTTGCGTCCCACCAGGGCACATTGGCGTCCCCGGAACTCATACCAGTCATCTTTGAGGGAACTGACATGGACTAGCCCTTCCGCGAGCAATTCAAAAATTTGCACAAAGAAGCCATAGGATTGAACCCCGGTAATGAGACCCCGGAAAATCTGACCGGTGCGGGCCTTCATTTTTTCCGCTTTTTTTAGTCCTTGTAGGTCTTTTTCTGCGTCGTCAGCGATTTGGGCCCGGTCATTCAGCCGTAACACTAGTTGATGTAAATCCCCTTCGATGGCGTCCTGGAGATTGGGGGGCAACACATTCCAGTTAATTTCCCCCCGGCAGGTGTGGTCATTCAAGTTAACGCCGGTTTTCATTTGCTTGGTTCGGCGATCGCGCCCGTCGCTCAAGACCAGTTTCAGTAAACGTTGAATCACCAGATCACCATAGCGTTGGGCCGGGGCAATACAATGGGTGTAGTGCTGATAGACTAAGCCAAAATGGGGGGCGGGATGGCTAAAATATTTTGATTTCTTGAGGGTTTGGGACAAAAGATGATTCAGTACTGCCTTAGAAGATAGGGTCTGAAAGGCTTGACTAAGGCGATGGTAGTCTTGGGAAGATACATCAGTTTCTGTATTGACGGTAATTCCCAGGGCTAAATTGTCTGCCAGTTTAAGGATATCTGTCAGATCCTCCCAATCGGGGGGGGGTTGACCACAATACAGTGCCGGAACCCCCAGGGACTCCAACTGCTGGGCCACCTGATGCTGTAAAACCACCATGACCTCCGACAGCAAGGCCCGGATCGGTAACGGCTCTTGTACTAAGATTGTTCCTAGGCGTGCTTCATCCAGGAGGGGGGGGCACTGTTCCGCTTGCAGATTAAAGCCTCCCCGTTGGAGTCGTTGGGATTTGATCAGGGGGCAGAGATTGAAAAATAATTGCTGTAGGGTGTCACGATAGGGCTGCAAATCCTCAACAGCGGCATCGGGATCGGCCAAAAAGGCTTGCACATCGGCAAAGAGGAATTGACGATCAACATTGATCACACTGCTGTGATACTCAAAGGCGATGACTTCCCCCTGGGCATCCACCGTCATCAAGAAGGACAGGGCCAAGCGGTCTTTGTCGGGAATCAGGGAACAGCGTCCCAGTAGGGCATCGGGAAAAAGGGGACAGGTGTGATTATCCAAATAGACCGCAGTACCCCGCTTACGGGCCAGTTGATCCAACAAACTTTCTTCAGGAATGTAATGGGCAATATCGGTGATGTGAATGCCGACGCGCCACTGATTTGGTTCACTTTCCAAGCTCAACGCCAGTTCTTGCCAAGCTAAGCCATTCCCTTGGGCATTATCGCTAAAGGTTAGCATTGGTAACCGCCGATAGTCTTGACGGTGTTTCAGTTCGCCGGGATCGATCGCCGTGGGGAGAGACCGCACCGCTTCCACGGCTTCGCTGTTCCAACCGAGGGGAAGATCATGTTTACAGCAAACAATGTCGGTGTCCGCCGCCGCTTCCGCATCACTGCCCAATACTTTTGTTACTTCTCCCACGGGGGGATGTTGGGCGATGGGATACCGTAAAACGGAAACATGGACTAAGTGATCCACCGCTTTGTTGAGATCCTGCCCATCGGATTGCAGTTCTAATTCAAACAACAGGCGATCATCGAGGGGCACAGCCCGAAATTCACTATCTAATTTCTTAACCTGGGCTAATAAAGACGGATTGGCACGATCTAGAATCAAATGCACTGCTCCTTCGGGGGATTTACGCCGGGTGCCATCTTTAATGACCTTTACCAAAACGCGATCGCCGTTCCAGGCATTGCTTAAATTCCCTTCCCGAATGTAGATATCGGCGGCGTCTTCATCATCTTGAATCGCAAAACAAAAGCCCTTGCTGGAACAGCGCAATTTGGCTTCTACCAGGTCTTCCTGGGGGGCTCGTTTATATTTTCCCCGTTCTTTAACTAATACGCCTAACCGTTCCAACGCATCCAAAACAATTTGTAGGGCCTCACTGCCTTCGGGACTTTCACACCCTAATTTTTTTTCGAGAAACTTTCCCGCAACTAACTTGTCATCAACAAAATAAGACAGAAGTGTGGCGATCGAATAGTCCATGAAACTAAATCCTAATGGGTCTGGGAAATGAAGGGAGACATTACAAGTAGCAAGGCCCAAATGAGTCATTTGTCTTACACCAGATCCCCATGGATCGTTACCCTCGCGTTCAGACCAGCAAATCTCTCATCTGATCACTGCGTTTCTGATCCAACTTGTCGCCATTAATTAGGGAGTTACAAATTTTAGTTAGAACTCATCGCAGTTGTTTGGGCGGAGTGACGCCAAGCTGCCCCGTGTAGATGGATCAACCATAGCAATCTGTGGGAAGGGAATTGGGTGCAATTGCGGTGTTATGCCTGGGAGCAAATCGGGCATTGTTAGCTTGCAATAGTCTTTAATTGTATCAAATGGGGGACTATCCTTGGCGATGGGGATTGAGGAAATCGCTTACCCCTTCACCGATGAAGGATAACCCCACGACTAAAGTGGTCAATGCTAAACCTGGAAACAGGGTCGTCCACCAGATGCCGATGGATAAATCCGCTAGGGCTTCTTTGAGATCATGGCCCCATTCGGGAATCTCGGCGGGAAGCCCCAATCCCAGAAAACCCAGTCCGCCCAAAATTAAAATGGCGTCGGCGGCGTTGAGGCTGAATAGTACTGGTACGCTTTGTACCACATTACCCAATAAATAACGGGAAAGGATATGCCCCGGACTAGCGCCCATGGCTCTGGCTGCTTCAATGAATAGTTCGGTCTTGACGCTGACGGTTTGGTTCCGCACGAGTCGATAATACTGAGGGATGTAGGCAATACTGACGGCGATCGCCACGTTGAGGATGCCGCGACCGAGGATAAAGGCTAGGGTAATGGACAATAATAATCCCGGCAGGGTGTAGAGAGTATCCATTAAAAATAAAAGCACTCGATCTATCCTGCCCCCTAAATAACCGCTAACCATACCAAGGGGAACGCCGATCGCCAAGGATAAAAGGGTTGCCAGAAAAACCACTTTTAAGGCGGCTTGGGTGCCAAATAATGTTCGTGATAGCACATCATACCCTCTAATATTCGTGCCGAACCAATGGCTAGGACTGGGGGGTTCCAAGGGAGCGTTATTCAGTAATTCTGTGGGATCAACCAAGAGTCCTAGCTGGGTTAACAATGGCGCAAACAGGGCGATCGCCAAAAACAACAACACAATCCCAGTTCCTAAACCCATTAACCGCCGGGACAGGGAATGGGAAAAAAATGCCAACGGCGATCGGCGAACAGGGACAACGGAGCGCATAGGTCTATCACTAAGCTATTGAGGAGGGAATTGACGATATCTGACCCAGAGGAGGGTGGGGGGTTAGGGGGCGGATGGATCCGAATCCGTCATAATCCGTAACCGCACGGTATTTTCCCCTTCCTCATCCAAGGGCACTTCAATCACAGCCTGGGTCAAACTCTCGATCGCCGTCAATAGGGAACGCAAATTAGGAGTACTGGCTCCTGTATCAACATACAATCGGTCTGACAACGTTCCTAAACGCTTCCAGGTGGTAAACAATTTGGCGGCAGATTGTTCGAGTTGGGTGGCTTGTTTGAGTAAATCAGCGGCGGTGTTTAGGCAATCTAAGCGCAGGGCTTCTTCCAACGCCAACTCCATGTCTAGGGGGAATGCTTTCAGGGTTTGTACTTTGGCCGCTGAATCTAAATATTTCGATAAATTCCGGGCCGAGGTAGTCAAATATTTCACCGTATCCACATCCGGGGTGGCGATCGCCTCTTTTTGTAACGCCTCCAGATGAACCTCCGGTACTTTTTCCAATTCCTTGACCAGGGGAGCCAGGTGACGGGGGGGCAAACTGCCATCGGTGGCCTTTTCCTTGAGCACATCCGGCAATAATTCCGAACTCATCGCTGTCCATTCATCCGCTAACTGTTTTACTTCCCGCCGGGTAATGCGATCGCCGTTGTGGGCTGCATCGCTGATCAGCTTTTGCACTTCGGGTTCTGATTTTGCCGTTTCCACAAAAGCCCGTTTACTGAAATTATTGATCGACTTGGGATCTAACTGACCATCCGCAATTAATGTATCCGCACTATTAGCAAGTTGAATTAGCGAATAAGCCTGGGTTTTAGAAATTTCCCGCTGCTTAAGCCAATTCATAAACCCCGTACCGCGACCATCACCGCCTTTTTTTTCCCGGTCTCGAATAGCCCGCAGAATACGACCCCGCCAAATTTCCGTTTGTAGATCAAACCGCTCACACAGTTGCCAAAAGTTATCGAGTTGTTGCTGAAACTCATGCTCCTGAATTTCCTCATCATCAGGATCGGGTAGGTCAAAATTGATATCCGCTGGAATTTCTAGGGCCGCCGTAATGGCTTCGGGGGTAGGCGTAAGCTCAACCATAGTCAATTATTAAGGGTGAAAAACTTTGACCTGTCACAGAGTCGAAAAGCCTTACTAAAATAGCATATTGTCCCCAACGGCTATCAGCGGAGACTTTCACCCATTAAGACTGTCGGTTTGCTGATTTTTCTTAGTGTTTAAAGATTTTATCAAAACACTGTATATAACGTTTAACCTGCCCTAGGGTAGTTCAGACTGGGCTGTTTTTTTCTTCGCGGGGAACCAATACACATTGAGGTTTACTTATCAATACCTTTTGGCGATCGCTACAAATCCTATTCTGGTGTTGATAATTCCAAAAGCGTTCCCAAAATGAGTGAACCGATAGTCCTGAAGTGGATGCCCAGGCGATCGGTCGGATTGACTTAAGCCACCCTTATTCTTGGTCAGCATTTATGATGATTGGCAGTCCTTGGTCAATTGACGGTTAGCTCTCTGGCGTTAACCGCTATGCCGATGGGCTATGTTTCTTCGTCAAAATCGAGGAAGACCATGCCTGATTTTTGATCTGTTAACCAGCCCTTGTATTTTAAATAGGTTTTTTCTCCTAAGATATCCCCTTGGAATTCCGGGGGCTGTTTAAATTTGTGGGGGGGGTGGGTTTCTCGAATGCCGATCGCCGCTTGATAGGGTCGGTACCAGCGTTTAAGTACGGCAAGCAATTCGTCAAACTGCATAAAAGAAATGCGATGTTTATAGTTGAGCGCTAGAACCTGGATCATTCGGGCAAAGGTATCGGGATTGCTCCGAAATTGGGGAAGATTAACAATTTGACCCATTTTTTCAAAGGTCTCGTAGTTGGCCGCCACCAAGGGCGCGAGGGTTGTATGGTTTTGTAAATCCCGCTTATTAAGGGAGTGAATTAAGTCAGAAATTTGACGCAAAATGGAAAGATCGGCTAGTTCATAGGCTTTAAATAATCCGAGAAGTTTGAGTCCCAAGGGTTTTTCGGAAAGGCGATCTAGGTGGGCAGAATATTCCTGCATGGCCACCCGTCCTTCATCGGTTTTAATCTGGGCAATGGTTTCTGCCACTTGAACTTGGGTGCGCTGCCGAAAATCTTCTGTGCTTTTAATGTCTTTGAGTAAGTCCTCAGTGAATTGATAAAAATCCTGCTGTTTGGAACCCCGAAAGCGTAACTCCGTTTGGGCGATCGCCAGGAAACTATCTTTGGCATCGATCGCCGCTTGAATCAGTTCCACACTTTCTTTGATGCCTGCGTATTCAGCAATATTTTTGTCCAACAAATAACGTAACTTGATTAACAACAAGAACTCTGGGTTACCAAATTTCTCATTGTCGATCAAGTCTGCATTTTTTCCTAGAACATTTATGTCAGACAACGCCCGCTTGTAAAGAAATAGAGCGCTTTCTGGTACTTCTTCCCGGCTCTGAAAATATTTAGCGACATGCTTCTGAAACCAACGCCCAAACCAGTTATTGGCACTAAAGATGCCCTTTTGCCACCAAGCTTTTGGGGTATCAGGGGTAAGGGAGGGCTGAGTCGATTTACTCATATCAGTTGGGAGACGGATTCTAGAACAAAAACAGGTAATGGAGCAATTATAGGTGAACTCCTTTCAAAACTGGCTAGTTTAAGGGAATTATTTTTAATATTGATTAGCCATTTGATAACCACAAGTTATCCTAATTGCCCTGGCTGTCGTTAGCATGAAATAATTGATTAAAAATGTTGAAATCCTTGCTTTATATCTAGTTTTTCCGATTTCTTGCCTGGATTTAGCAAGCAAATGTCTGGTTTTGAAGTCATAATACCAATGGGACGAGGCAGGTGACGTCTAGGTAAATCGAGAGTGTTCTGTACCGTTGTTAACCAAGCCTGGGCAACAGTTTCGGGCAAACTCAGTACCAGTTCAAAATCTTCACCACCGTATAGCGTCCAGGCGATCGCCGTCGATGTTCCCACCCAATCCCCCAGACCAGGGGCGATCGGCAGATGTTCCGCCCAGAGTTCTGCCCCCACGCCACTGGCGCGGCACAGTTGTAGCACCCCATCGGCTAAGCCATCACTAGTATCCATGCCGGTAATCCGGGTATTCAAATTCTGTAGGGAAGGCACCAAGTCTAAGCGGGGCAAGGGGCGTTGATGGGCCATTTCCCAGTCCCGACGGCGATCGCCCGGAAGAATCTTCGCCAAGTCTGGTTTTAATAAGCATTCCAGACCGGCGCGGGCCGCCCCATGAATGCCCGTGGCAATAATCAAATCCCCGACTTGGGCGCTGCGGCGATGAATCACTTTGCCTGGAGGCACTTCACCAAAAACGGTAATACTCAGCGTCCGCACAGGGGCTTGGCAAACATCACCGCCGACAATGGGCGTGGCCCAGGGTTTTAGGCAGGCTGTAATCCCTTCGTACAGGTCTAAAACCCAATCCACCGGCGTTTTTCCCGGCAAGCCAAGGGCAATGGTGAGCCCCATAGGCAGGGCGCCCATGGCCGCTAAATCAGATAAGTTAGCCGCCGCTCCCCGCCACCCCACGTCGAACCCCGAAGTGGTCTGATCACTGAAATGTACCCCTTCCACCAACATATCGGTGCTAATCACCAAAGAATCTGGGTGGGGGGATGGCATCACGGCTGCATCATCGCCGGTCAATGCTTGGGGAGAAAACCGTTGTAGTTGGGCCAGAAGCCCCTGTTCACCGAGGTCTTGAATGGGGGTCATGGGCGCATCATTCTCCGCTGAAGGAAGGCGGCTGATAACGGTCGAGAATGTCTTTCACCAAAATTTCCTGGAGCAAAACCTGTCCCACGAGGGTGAGGGGCATGGCTAACCACAATCCCAGCACCCCAAAGACACTCCCCAAAAACACCTGGGATAACAGCAGTAATCCCCTCAGGACTGGTGGCGGCTTGCGGACACAGATCGGCACAATCCAGCGGTTATCGAGGTAGTAAATCAATAAATAAAGGGTTAACACCCCCACGGACTTCCAGGGATTGTCCAACAGGGCGATCGCCAATGCGGGGACTAAGCTAATCAGCAAACCAATATTGGGAATCATCACCATCAGCCCCGCTAAAAATGCCAGTGCTAAGGGAAGACGGACTTGTAAGAGGGTTAATCCCAAAAGGGTCATGAGGGTAACGGTGACGGCACTGACCAAGACCCCCCCCAGCCAATGGCTTAATGCCGTTTCAGACCGGGTCAAAATCCAATCTAGACGTTGCCGATAGAAAGCAGGAAAGCAGCGAATCAAGCCTTGGCGATAGGCCACGGGGTCGGCCAACAACATGAAACTCAGCACCAGGAGTAACAAAAGGCTCAGGGGTAACCCCAGGGTATTATAAAACACGTTTAAACCCTTACCCGCCACCTGTTGGGCCAGGGGTTGAATTTGATTGGTGAGTTGTTGCCAGGTCGGTAAAAGTTGGGTCAATTCCGGATCAATGCGGGAAGCCATTTGGCGTAACCACACAATAATTTGATCAATACTGGTGGGGACTAGGGTTTGTAATTCTTGAAATTGGTTAATGAAGGTCGGGACAATCAACGCCCCGATCGCCCCCAGGCTAACGACAAAAGTAGCGATGGCCAAGAGAACTGCCGGGCCCCGTTTGAGCCGTCGCCGTTGAAACCAGCCTGCCAACTGATTTAAGCCATTGGCCAGCACCACCGCCGCAAATAACCACAGCAGAATTTGTCGAATCTGCCAGAGCACCGACGCCATTAACAAAAGGCTGAGAAACCCACACCATTGGGCAAAGGTCATCATTCCGACCCTCCCTTAGGAATGTCTTGCCAGGCTAGCCAAGCGGCGATCGCCAAAGGGGGGATCATCACAAAGAGGAGCGCCGTGGTTAAATCCGGTGCAATCCCGAACTGAGGGGCGATCGCCTTAATACCCCAGGACAATAAAAACGAGGGTAACAACACCTTCAACAGTAAACGACCAAACTCGACCATAGGGACTCGGAATAAACGGCGATCGGATGGGATTAAACCACTTCTAACGGCGCATTGGCTCCCTTGATGGCCAAAATTTTCTCCATCACTTCTTCCACTACTTTGTCAGGGGTCGAAGCTCCAGAAGTAACTCCTACCGTAATCGGCCCCACCGGTAGCCAGGGTTCCAAAGTTTCCAAGGGCTTGCCCAGGGGTTTATGCTCTACTTGATTCCCCGGGCCAATGCGATCGCCGCTATCAATATGCACCGAAGGAATGCCATGTTCCACCGCAATTTCCTGGAGATGGGTGGTATTGGAGGAATTAAACCCCCCGATCACCACCATCAAGGACAAATCTGCTTTAACCAGATCAAACATGGCATCCTGGCGCTCTTGGGTGGCGTCACAGATGGTATTGAAACTCATGAAATGATCATTTAAT
>JBJOGT010000168.1:0-4500 GCA_046048115.1 Cyanobacteriota bacterium
GACATCAATTATAACCCGAACTCTTGGAATTTCTACAATCCTACTAACCTCCCTTCTCCTGCTGTTGCCGTTGGAGACATAAACGCTGACGGTTTTGACGATATTCTTTTTGATCAGGGGACTCCATCCAATCCAAGTTACATCCAATTAGGCTCAACGGAGATTGCACCCTCTACACCTACAACCCCCCCCAATACCAGCCTTAATAGTAACACTCTTGTTCTGGGCTCTAGTCCAAATCAGATTCCCATTCAAGGCTTACCTAATCGGTCACAACCTTATCAAACCAATGCAGGTGGAGATGTCAATGGTGACGGTTATATGGACATCATAATTACTGATACGAGCAATTATGACTTAACTTATGTCGTTTATGGTCAAGATTGGTTAACAGCAGATGAGCAAAATAGTGGCACTGAAACCTTTACCTTTTTTGACGGAACGAATGGTAATGATGTCTTTACTATTCCCCAAAATGTTACCACTCCTAAGATTGTTCTGCGAGGTCAAAATGGCGATGACTTTATGTTAATCCCCACCGCTAATACCTCACAAATTTATGCCTTTGGGGGGGAAGGCGATGATCAAATTGGCTTAGGAGGTGAGTATGGGACTGATAGTAAAGTTATTGGTAAAATTGATGGCGGCGGCGGCTTTGATACGATCTTTATTCCTCAAACCATTGGTCAACAAACTCGGCTTTATTTAGATGCCAATGCTGGTCGTTTATTTAATATAGAAGCCATTGACATCGGCTATAACAATTCGGTTCAATTCAATCAATCTAGTTTGCTGCAAATGCTCGACGGCAACAAAAAGCTATTGATTAATGGAGTTCACTCAACGGCTTATTCTTCCGATAATTCTTCTGTGAATTGGAATCTATTAGCGACGGATGCTTATGATGGCGTAGTTTATAACATTTATGGCATTCAAAATAGTGCCATTGAGGTCTGGCTTGAACAAGGAATCTCCTTTATCTCTCTCAATGGGGGGGAAAGTTGGGGAACCCATTTAAACGACACCCTTGATTTGTCGACAAGTTTGGGCACTAATCGTATTAATGGCTTAGAGGGTAACGACACGATTATTGGCTCTGAGCAACGAGATATCATTCTTGGCGGTGGCGGCCATGATGTTTTACGGGGTAAAGGAGGGGTCGATAAGTTGTATGGTGGAGCCGGTGATGATCTCTTAGATGGCGGTTTAGGTTTAGATTTTCTTTATGGAGGTCAAGGCAGCGATCATTTTGTCCTCCGAACCGGGAACGGTTCCGACCGGATAATGGACTTTAATGCCACAGAAGGTGATCTGCTCCTTTTGGATAACCTCGGTTTTGGTGATTTGTCCTTCGACGGTAATAAAGTTTACTTTGGTGCTGAATGGCTGGCCACAGTGATGGATCATACCGGCATCCCTGTCACTGAGTTTGCCACCAATCCCCAATGGTTTACTTCTATCTAGATAGCTTATTTCCTCACCATTATTTTGTCCCAACTATCCTGATTTATACCCATGGTGTTCTTTTCTCCTTTGTCTAAACCTGCTGTTTCCCTCGCCCTGACCCTGGGAACCCTGACTTTAGGCTCTTTGCCCGCTGTTGCTCTGCCCTGGGTGCTCGACCCTGGTAGTCAGGTGTTAACCAATCCTGCAAGCCCTTTGACCGGCGGCTTTACGCTGGATAATGTCACAGTTATTTTTAGTGATGTGATGGTTGATGGTCTGACATTCAGTGCCGCTGATGTTATCAATGTCGATGTTGCCAGTGGGGTAACAGCCATTGATTGGTTAGATGGTGAGAGTAACTTGCTCTCCTTGGTGTTTGCCTCTCCCCTGACTGTTGACGGTGGTACGATCGCCCTAGATAGCACGGTCAGTAGCTTTACGCCCTTTGATGGTGCTATTCCTCTGGAAATCACTGGCAGCACAACGGCGGTGCCCGAACCCTTAACCTTGCTGGGGGCTGCAACGGCGATCGCCCTGGGCAGTACTTTTAAACGTAAAAATCAGTATCACCGCCAACAAGCTAAGTTAATACAAAAAATAGTCCATTTGTGAACAAGGGTAATAACCCGTAAATTACGAAAAACATTGGTAACGTAATCATGGTGCTGTAAGGGGGCAAGCAAACCTTTAGACAACAACCTTTGATATAAGCGTTGATATTAAGAGTAGTCAAAAAGCCCCCGCATTCCCGTTTACCTCCAACCGCCATGAGTGAAACCTCCCTACGCCCTGCCAAAATCAGTACTGTCTTGCCGGACTCCCTCGCGGCCGAAATGGGATTTGAACCAGGGGACGCCATCGTACGGATTAATGGTCAAGCGCCTAGGGACTTGATTGATTATCAATTTTTGTGCGCCGATGATTATTTGGAGTTAGATGTGCTCGATCGCCAAGGGGAGTTGCACGAACTCTGTTTGGAAAAAGAACCGGATGAAGATTTGGGATTGGGGTTTGAAACCGCGTTATTTGATGGACTGATCCAATGTAATAACCACTGTCCCTTCTGTTTTATTGACCAACAGCCCCCCGGTAAACGGGAAAGTTTATATTTCAAAGACGATGATTATCGCCTCAGTTTTCTCTACGGCAGTTATTTGACCCTGACCAATCTCAGTCAAAAAGAATGGCAACGCATCGAGCAAATGCGCCTCTCGCCATTATATGTGTCCGTCCATGCCACGGAAGCTGAGATTAGAACCCGTTTGCTCAAAAATAACCGAGCGGGGCAAATTGTAGATCAATTAGCTTGGTTTCAAGAACGGCGTTTACAAATCCATGCCCAAGTGGTGGTCTGTCCTGGCATTAACGATGGCGAACATTTACAGCAAACCCTACTAGATTTAGCCCAATTTCACCAAGGCGAGATCCCCGCCGTCATTTCCGTCGCCGTTGTTCCCGTTGGTTTAACCCGCTTTCGACCGATTGAAGATGAATTAATTCCCGTTACTCAAGCCAAAGCCCAAGAGGTGATTCAGCAAGTACAAACTTTACAAAAACGGTTCGGTGAACAATTAGGTAGTCACTTTGCCTGGTTGGCCGATGAATGGTTTTTAATTGCAGGTCAGGAACTTCCCCCAGAGTCCCACTACGAAGATTATCCCCAGATTGGCAACGGTGTTGGTTCCATACGGCAGTTTATTAAAGAGTTTCAGCAAACGGCCGAAGCGATGCTTCCCCCCAGGGTAGAGACCGAGCGACGATTAACCTGGGTCGTGGGAAACGCTGTGGCAAAGGTATTTGAGCCGTTGGTCGATCAACTGAACCAGGTGCAAGGGCTAACGATTCACTTAGCTGCCCTTAATAGTGACTATTGGGGACAGGAAATTACGGTAACGGGTTTATTGACGGGACAGGATTTAATCGCTAAATTGGCGGGAAGAGATTTGGGCGACGGGATTTTATTACCGGCTCTGATGTTGAAACATGATGATACTTGCTTTTTAGATGATTTGCGGGTGGATGATGTGGCTCAACAGTTGGGAATACCGATTTATCCCATTCCTAATGTGGAAAGTTTGCTAGAACGTTGTGTAACCCTATCAGTGATTGATCACAAACGGATCTAAGTTTCCCTGTTATCATTACCCCTAGTCTCCAATGTTAATTATTGGGGAGCGACATTGCCCGAAGGATATTTGTCCAGGGCTCTTCTGGCTTGGCTAGTCTGTTTATGTTTTATTCCGTCTTAAGTTTTTAGGTTTTCTTCATGACGCCTGCGTCACAGTTCCCCCCGATCGCCGTTAATCGTGGCCCCCATAACGGAGAGATTGCTCCCGCCACGCCCTCGCCCATTTTAATCCTTAAGGAATTGGTGGCGAAACTTTACCGTGAACAAAGTAAGGTGCAGGATTTGTTGGGGGCCATGGGTTACGCCCTGCGGAGTTTACACAATCTTAATCAGTTTTTGGAATTAACGCCCCTGATGGCAACCCGAGTAACGGAAGCTGATGGCAGCGTCTTGTTATTATTTCGAGAGGGGGAAATTTCCATTTTTGAACAGGTCCACGCCCAGAAAACTGACTTAAAGCAAAAACTGAAACAACTCTGCCAAGACGCCCGACAAAGCTGGACGCCCCTCTCCATTGATCACCGTCTAGCGTTTAGCCAATTTGATCAGCAATGGCGACAAACATTATCTTCCATCGCCACCTATAACACGCCTATTCTGAATCAGCAGTCAGAAGTGGGACGGCTCTATATTTTTAGCCAAGACCGCAATTATGCCTGGACTCCCACCCGTCGCAAACTCTTACAATTAATCGCCGATCAAACCGCCGTGGCGATCGCCAATAATGAACTCAACCAAAAATTGCGATCGCGGGAAACCCAAGATCGGGAACTGGAGATTGCGTCGGAAATCCAAGCCCAACTCCTACCCCGCTGTTGCCCAGAAATATGGGGACTAGAAATTGCGGCCCAGTGTAAAACCGCCAGTCGGGTGGGGGGCGATTATTACGACTTCATCCCCACCAATTATGACCAACTACGCCAGAG
>JBJOGT010000169.1:0-4257 GCA_046048115.1 Cyanobacteriota bacterium
AAACTAAATCAAATCAAAGACAAATACGGGGATTTAGAAGTTTGCGCCATTGGTTTTCGTCACGAAGACGACCCACGCCCCCCTGAATGTTACGAAATTTCACCGTGCGTCACACAATCCCCAGATCAAAAAAGCTTTATTGTTCAATTTGACTAGGGAAGATTTAGGGAAGCAAAAAAATAAATTCTGAAACCCTTACAAAATAACGGCTACAGCAAGCGCCGCAACCGTCTAGCAATCGGATTACTTTTCACCACTAAAATCCCCCAACCCACGCTAAAACAGGCATTACGCAAGGTTTCCCGGTGTAGGATAATCTGCAAAATTCTACACTTTTCTACACTATTTTAGGGAAGCATTAGGGAAGGGCTAGAATATGGGCAGCACGAATGATGAGTTACAGGCAAGCCACCCCGATCGCCGCGTCGGGGATTTTTGTATAAAGATAGGGTTTGGAAATGGCTCTGAACTTTTTGATTGCCCCTGCGATTTCCTTTGGCGCTTCGGCGTTGCTGTCATTGTTTGGCAGTAATCCCAGGCAACCCCCGACCCAGCGAGAAATTAATAAGCTGGAAAATTTTGACTACCCAAATTCGGCTTATGGTGAACCCATCCCCGACGTTTACGGGAAAGTGAGGGTGAGGGGTATTTATGTAGCGGCCCAGGTTCCCCCGGATTGGGAGCGGGATGATTATTTTGATGCGGCGACCAGGGAAAACATTCTCACTTATATCTATTACGGCAATTTGGCGGTGCTGTGGGCCACTAATCCACCGCTAGACAATGGGCAGGAAGTCAAACGGATTTGGTTCAACCGGGAACTGTATTTTTCCAATGGCGCGGTTGATGGCATTTTGGGCCAATACTGGGGACGGTTTGAAGGGCTAACCGTTAACAATTACTACGGTGAGCAAACCAGTTCCGACGCCATCCTGAACTTCATGGGCAGCAACCAAATCGCCTACCATGAACGGGCTTACTCCGCCATGAAGCGGCTAAGGCTGAATAACTCAGACGGCGGGCTGTTCAATTCCAGATACCCCGATTTAGAAGCGGCAATAGATACCCATGCCAGTGGTGCAACCCTTTATTTGGGCCAAGTCATCGCCAAGATTTTAGAGCAAGCGGGATACACGTCCGACCAATACGACCTCACCGAACTAAACACCATCGAACTACGGGGCTTTGTCGCCTTCCCATCCAGCGCCGCCGACAAACTCCGACAATTGCAATGGGCCTACCCGTTTGAAATCGTTGATACCGGTTCCCAACTGAAATTTATTAAGCAAAATCGTCCGTCATCCTCAACGGCGATCGCCCGGAATCAGTTAGGGGCAAGGGAAGGCGGCGGCGATCAGGATGACCTTTACACCGAAGAAATTGACCAAGAAATTGAAACGCTACCCACCCAGGTACGGGTTAAATTTTCCGACTTCAACAACGATTATTTACCCGGTGAGGCGTTGAGTTTTGATGTCTCATTGAGTGACCAGCGCAACATCGAAGACATCGACCTGTCTAACCTCACCCTCACCCAATCGGAAGCTAGGGCGATCGCCGAACGGGTCTTAAAACTAGCTTGGTTGCGGCGGCGGATTGTGAGGTTCACGGTGCTGCCCTTGTTTTGTGGATTGGAAGCGGGGGACGTGATCAACGTTGATTTGCGGGATAACGAAACCACGTTTCTGCAAATTAAGCGCATCAATCACGGGGCCAATGGGCTAATTCAAATCGAGGCTTACCCCTACGATTCCACAATTTACGACAATCAATTTATCGCCCCCGCTACCGTTGGACAAACTGTGACCGCCATACCCGGAACGGCGATCGCCTTAGCCCAGCAAAATGTTTCCGGGGTTTCGGTCTTTGCACCGGACGGGACGCAATACACTGAGGGCGTGGACTATACCGTTAATACCACCCTCGGAACCGTGACCCCGATTATCGGCGGCGGGATTCCCAACGATGGCACGGTCAATATCATTTACCAAGGACAAGCCACGCCAGCACCGCCACCGCCGCCGCTAAACCTTCCCCCTAGTCCATACCTTGGCATTCCCAGAGTGCTAGGTTTTTCCCCACCGTCTGGCACCATCGGAACGGCTTTGACCATCACCGGGGAAAACTTTACGGGAACCACCGCTGTGGAAATTGACGGCACGGCGATCGATAACTTGGTCGTGGTTTCCGATACGGCGATCACCGGGGACGTTGCCACAGGCACAACGACAGGGAAAGTCACCGTCACCAATGGCGCAGGGTCGGCGGACTCTTTAACCGATTTTGTTGTTGGGGGAAATCAGGTTAATTTTTCTGACCTACTCGGGCAACCCAAAGACAACGCCGCATTAGGAAATATCCTTACAAGGTCACTCCGTTACACGGCTACCACTAGCAACTTCACCATCCCGGCGATCGGTGGAACGGTAACGGTTGACGTAATCGACAGTGACTATATCCAGCCCACAATGCCCTTGTTTATCTCGATTGAGGGATACGGTTATTGTCAACTGGTTTGCACATCAAAAACAGGACTGACGTTGACATTAACCAGGGAGGCGGATGGATTATTTAGCCAGTCATTTTTTGCTGCCCCGGCGTTGGTTTTTCCGATGACCGAGGCTGTTAAGGTTTATCGGTTTGGGGAGGTTTCAAACGCATTAAGTCTGCCTTGGGGAAATATTGAAGGAACGTTATCTAATCAAACTGATTTACAGACTGCACTTAACGCCAAATTCGACAATCCCACCGGCACAACTGGTCAGTATTTAGACGGGGAGGGAACGCCTCAAGACTTTGCAGCAACAGTTATTCCCTTTGGCGGATTTATTGAAACCATTGCCAACAAAACTTACCCACTATTTAAACCAGATCGCTCTTATAAAATCCTTTCCTTGAGAGTAAAATCTGGTAGCGGAACCTGTACCTGGGCTATTCAGATTAACGGTGTTAACGTGACAGGATTAAGCGCGGTTAGTGTGTCATCAACCGAACAATTGGTGACAGCAACAGCCGCCAACGTGGTGGCATCTGGGCAACGGGTAACGATTGTTTCTACTGCCAACAGTTCAGCCGTTGACGTTGAATTTACAATAATGTTGGAGGTTGTTTAATGCGATGGTATTTTGTAGGCAGTAGTGGAACTCCTGTTGATGGCAGTTTTATCTATTGTGCTTTTGATATTGAAACATTGCTAAGACCATCAGATTCACAGCCAACAGATGGCAGTTTTATCTATTGTGCTTTTGATATTGAAACATTACCTAGACCTTAATTATGCCTAATATTATTAATCAGGATTCTGCCGGAAATACTTATTACGGATACATTGACTCGGTTGCGGGGAATCAGTTTGCAAGTGTCGGATTGACTGAGTTAAATGATTTTTTTACTACCGCTTACGGATCGCCGGGGACTATATGGGCAGGGTCGGGGGATAATGGCGCATCAAAACTTGCTTACGGTTTTAGATTCAATCATCCCGACGAGACAAAAACGGGGACTATATCGGGTAATTTTGACTGGAATACAGGACTTAATACGATAAGATGCGCTCTTAATTTTTGGAGCGGTGGTTATGGGTTTTGCTCAAATAATTCAACGGGAATTAACTGGAATGCTCTGGGATCTTTTTCCTATGCTTCAGCCCCCTCCCCCAGATTTCCGTATTTAATTGCCGGACAAAACAGCTTGATCTTTGTGAATATTGGACCTGAAACTCGTTCAACATTAGGATTTATTTTATATCTAGGGTGGTTAAAAGAGGGAGCATACACGGGTAATCAATACTCCCGCAACTTTAGCTATATGATTAGTCCTACAGTTGCACAACATCCATCAGCCGTGAATACAACCTCAAGGTATTCATACAATACAGCCAATGATTCTATAACCAATCCCTCTATTGTTTGTGAAGTAGGGACGCCGGGGGCAGATACAACCGATGTTATTTTCAGAGATAATTTTTCACCGTATAATGCCATTGGAAAGCCATACAACTTACTGTCACTGCCATCATCTTGTGTCGCTGGTAAACTCTATAAAAATAATGGCGTAGACCCTGACGGAAGCGACAATAACAAATGGTTGTGCGTTGGTAATTGGGGAGGACGGAAGCTAGGTGTTAGAGTGTGGTTGGAAGGATACAACTAGGGGCAAGTAACATTGACGGTACAGGCAAAGTTCCAATAGTCAGCAACACGAATATAGGCAGGGGTTGAACCCGTTGAATTACCAAACCCAATCGCAAAATAAATA
>JBJOGT010000170.1:0-6663 GCA_046048115.1 Cyanobacteriota bacterium
TCCACCAAGCCGATGCGGTGTTAGCCCTGCGTTCCCATGCCCGGAGCAACCAGAAATTGCGCCAAATGGCCAAAGGGATTCAGATTCCTATTTATGGCGTCAAATCTAACACCATTCCCCAAATTAGCCGTACCCTTAAACGCATCTTGGGTCTGGACGAACCCCAAAAAGAAGCGGCGGATCTGCGTTTATTTACCCGCAGTGGTGATAACGATGAACTCGAAGCCCTAGAAGAAGCCCGCCTGGCCGTTGAGCAAATTGTCATTCCCACCGGCCAACCGGTGGAGTTATTGCCCCGCTCTGCCTATGTTCGCAAAATGCAACATGAATTGGTGGAGCATTACCGTTTACAGTCCGATAGTTTTGGGGACGAACCCAACCGACGTCTACGGATTTATCCCGCTTAATTTTCTGGGGTAACTGATGGCTCGCACAAATTTACTGGATGCCCGGACAAGTAATTTTGGGGATTTAATGGGCAACGGCAAGATCTATCATGTTCCCCTTTTTCAACGGGATTATGCTTGGCAGGAAGAAAATTGGGAAGATTTATGGCGCGATATTGTGGCCCTTGCTGAAAATCCCGATGGCAGTCATTATTTGGGAGCTATTGTCTTACAAAATTCCCCCAAATCTGACAAGGTTTTCACCATTATTGACGGCCAGCAGCGGTTAGCAACCCTGAGTATTTTGGCGATCGCCGTTATTGAACAAATCCATCAGTTGGGGGTTAACAACATTGAGCCAGAGGCAAACCAAGCTCGAGAGGAAATTTTAAAACGCACCTACCTCGGCGATCGGGATCCCCGTTCCCTCCGCTACTCTAGCAAGCTATTTTTAAACGAAAATAACAATGATTTTTACCAGAGTAATTTAATTAACCTACGCCCCCCGTTGAATTTCCGCGCTTTATCTAAATCCAATCAATTATTGTGGCAAGCTTTTCAATATTATTCTGCACAATTAACCCAGCATCAGGCGTTTAGGGTTAACGGTGAAGCACTGGCCGTATTTCTGACGGAAACGATCGCCCAACGGTTACTTTTCATTCAAATTACCGTTGAAAACGAGTTAAATGCTTACACGGTCTTTGAAACCTTAAACGCCAGGGGGATCGAGTTAAGTGCGACGGATTTATTGAAAAATTATTTATTTTCCCTCTGCTGTGGCCCCGATGATTTAGCCGCCGCTCAACGACAATGGCGACAAATTATTAACACGGTACAGATGGAACTGTTTCCCGAATTTCTACGGTGTTACCTCAGTTTGCAAGAGGTACGGGTTAGGAAACAACGATTATTTGCCCTGGTTCGAGAAACGGTTAAAGATCCCCAACAGGCATTTAATTTATTAGACGGATTAGAGCAATATGGGGCATTATTTATTGCCTTGGGGAATCCCTACGATGAATTTTGGCGAGATACCCCAGCCAATCTTCCCTACTTACAGGAATTGTCTTTATTTAGAATCAAACAACCCTATCCCGCCCTTTTAGCCGCCTATCAAAAATTTTCATCGGAGGACTTTACCCGTCTTTTAAAACTAATTTGTGTGATTTCCTTTCGTTATACCGTGGTTAGTCAACTCAACCCCAATGAATTGGAAACCCTTTACAACACCACGGCGATCGCCATTATGGATGGGTCAATTACTAGGCCCCGTCAAGTTTTTGAGCAATTACGATCAGTCTATGTAAAAGATGACAAATTTTTTCAAGATTTTTCTGTGTTAGCCATTCCTCCCAAAGGGCAGGGCAAAAAATTGGTACGTTATATTTTGGCCAAGCTAGAAACCGATGCAGCTCGCAGAGAAACCAGTGAGGATAGTTTTTCCATTGAACATATTTTGCCCGAATCAGCCGGAGAACGTTGGCAGCCTTATTTTACCGATCGCCAACGGGAAGAAATGGTTTATCGATTGGGAAATTTAACGCCCTTGGAACCGTCGTTAAATCGTCAACTGGGTAACGCAGACTATGCCCTTAAACAACTACAATATCAACGCAGTGTGTTTCAATTAACCCAAGGAATTCTGGCGGAAGAATGGACGATCCAAGCCCTAGTAAGTCGTCAACAATCCTTAGCCCAGCGGGCCATTCATATCTGGCGGTCTGACTTTGATTAATTTGTCTATAAGATTTATTGGATCAGCAAAAGATGGATCAATTAAGCGAAAATCTACCTCAAAAAAATGTGGTCATTGTGGGGGCATCCGGGGGCATTGGTTTGGGCTTTGTCAATTATTTTCTTCACCAAGTCCCCTTCCCTGTCAAAATTTGGGCCACCTATCGCCATCCAAGTTCTGAATTATTAACTCTCAGCCAACAATTTGAACCGTGTTTAACGTTAGTCCCCTTGGACATTACCCAAGCGGATCAGATTGAACAGTTTAGCCAACAACTGGGTAAAATTCCTGTTCATTGGTTGATTAATTGTGTGGGTATTTTGCATGTGGGGGATCAACCGCCGGAAAAAAGTTTGCGCCATTTAAACCCGGAACAACTCCAGCGGTATTTTGCGGTCAATACCATTGGCCCGTTGTTATTGGCCAAATATTTTTTGCCCCATTTTCGCCATGGAGACCCCAGTATTTTTGCGACCCTTTCGGCGAAGGTGGGCAGTATTGGCGATAACCAATTAGGCGGTTGGTACGGTTATCGGGCCTCAAAAGCGGCGTTGAATATGGGACTCAAAACCACGGCGATCGAATACCGTCGAGTCGCCTCCAACAATGCGGTGGTAATGCTCCATCCGGGGACAACAGATACGGAGTTATCAAAACCCTTTCAGAAAAATGTGCCGCCGGAAAAACTGTTTAGCGTCGATCGCACCGTGGATCAATTAATGGCGATTTTGTTAGGGGTGAAACCGGCGGATAGCGGCAGTTTTTACAATTGGGACGGGGCTTTGTTGCCCTGGTAAATTGCAGTTCATCATCAAAATCAAACAAAAACTCCATTATTGTTAAAATTCAATGAGCTATTCCTAACCGCTAGCCAAGCCCATGACCCAAAGTTACTGCCCGACCCTCAATCTACCATCCACCCTAAAACTGATTATCAATCATGATCAGTTTGTTCAGTTAGCCTGGGTCAATCAAAACTTGCAACTAGAAAGAACAGCCACAGGGGAACTAATTGTCATGCCACCGACAGGAAGTGACACGGGCATCAAAAATGCAGAGGTTTTAGGGCAACTGTGGTTATGGAACAGAAAAAATAAACTGGGTCAAATCTTTGATTCTTCGAGTGGCTTTCATTTACCCAATGGCGCAGATCGTTCTCCCGATGTTTCTTGGATAAGTCAAGATCGTTGGGATACTCTGACCCCCGAAGCCAAGTCTGGATTCGCCCCTTTATGTCCTGATTTCGTCTTAGAACTGCGGTCTAAACATGACTCCCTCGAATTGTTACAGCAAAAAATGCAAGAATATCAAGAAAATGGCGCGAAATTGGGCTGGCTAATTGATCGAAATCGTAAAAAAGTGGAAATTTACAGACAAAAGAAAGCCGTTGAAGTGCAAGACCCTCCTAACAGTTTATCGGGTGAAGATATTTTACCTGAGTTTACGTTAGATTTAACCGAAATGTGGAACTGATCAATAAGTCGCCGGTTATTGCCAATCTGGATATTGTTCCGGGGCCTTGCCACGGGATGCCAAAATTTCGCCGACGGGTGTCCCTTTGTTCGGTTTAGCGTTTAAGGGTTCTAGGCTCTCTAATTGCACAGTAAATTCCCAGTTATCACCAAAATCAAATAAGTATTCCATTTTATCGCCGACTTTAAAGGGGATTTCGCCAATTTTAACTTCATCGGACGGGGGCATCTCTGGGCCACGATCAAAGAAACCACCTTCGTAATAGGGATGATAAATTTCAACTTTTTGTCCCGCCTCGTTTTGGTAGGTAAAGCAATGGAGGTGGTCGTTGTCAAAGTTGACGGATTTTAAAATTAACAGGCTTAAATCATAGAGGTTAGCATCCCCGGCGATCGCCAGTTTGCGCCACATTTTATCGCGACTGACTTTGAAAATATGGCGATCGGGGCGAAATTGGGGTTGTTCAAAGGTGAAATACTGTTGCCAATCGGGGAAGTAGGGTTGAAAAGCTGGTTGTAATTCATTGAGGGGCAGTGAAGGGTTTTGCTCCGACGCCCAAATCAATTCCCGTTCTAAAAAGGTTTTTTTGAAAAGCGTAAACATTGCATGACCTAGGGGCAAGGGGGTTACTTCTTCAATCCGCCACCCTTTACCGGAATCGGGTTTACCGGGGGTGATGCTGACAAAGCCGAACATTTCCATTAAGGCTAAGTTATGAAGTCTCGGCCAATAATTGAGATCCTGCTGTACCGCATAGCTTTTGACGGTTAGGGTTTGATTTTTTGATAAATGCCACTCCCACCCCCGTAAACAGGCATCCCCTTCAAGACGATCTCCTGTTCGCTCATCCCCCAGCAATTCAGGGTTTGCACGCACCAACCATGCTTCGAGCAAGGCAAAATACTGTTCTGTGGGATTGAATTGCTGCCATTGTTGATAGGGTTTCGGGTCTAGTTTTAGGTAACTGGTTTTGTCCTGGGTTTCCACGATCGCCAAACGACTGGCCCGCAGCAGAAGGTATAGTCCATGAATGTTGGGATAGGACTTCTGCACCGGTCGTTTAAAGTCAACGTCGATGGGGCGACTGAGGCGCTGATTGATCTCCCCGAATAACTTTTGGGAAATATGGTAACGTTTCCCACTGACTGTAATGTCCCCGGCTTCGACCATGGCCAGCATGGCGTGGAAATCGGCCAAAATTGTCCCCGGTGTGGTTTCGGTAATTTCTTGGGATTCCAGAGTGGCGATCGCCTCGGGGGAAAGGGGGGCCGCTAATTCTGAATACTGCTCAAAGGGTTCGCTTTGTTCATCAAACCGGCGAAAGAGGGCTTGTCGGGTAAACGGTGGTTCCGGTTGGGCGGAATCAACTAAGAGGGATTCGATGGGGGGCGGCTCGTCATCCGTGAGGACTGAGTGCAATAACTTAGCGGGATCAACCTGGGACCTCAATTCCGGTGGTAACAAATTCTGGATCATCCCGATCAGCGCTTGCACATCCTGTATCCCCAATTCTTCGTTATCCCGGCGATCGGGAAAGGGATTATTGGGGGTAATAATTCTGAAGGGTTGGGACCGTTGTTGAATCAGTTGTTTGTTGTAGGTATCTTTAAACGCATCCAATCCTGCTTGGGTCGTCATATCAAAGCCCGCCGCCATCCCCTGCATGGCAAATTGTTTGGCAAATCCCCCACGGGAATCGTCACACATCCAGTCTCGAAACTTGGACTGGATTGATCGCAAATATTTACGGATGGGGCCAGCGTTACGGACTTTATAGTCTTCCTGCAAAAAATGCCAAAAAGCCATCAATTCGGGAATCGCATCATCTGCTTCTTTGGGATCCATCAAAAATAATTTGCGGGGCAAAATTTGCTGCATTAACGTTTTTGCGTCCCGTAGCGTCATATTCGGCAACCGGTTATCGAGGTAATTAAACCCCATCTCAATAAATGTGCCGATCCAATAACCGCCTTCGGGATATTGTTCAACGTGGGCTTGCCCGACCTCCGACTCCACAAATTCATTGATAATATCTTTGATATAGTCTTCAAGAAGTGGCTCAGCATCGTCGTAGGACAGATTATCAAGTTGATGAAGGTTGAAAGCCATGGCCGCGCTCCTTGTTCCCGCTAATTTTTCTTGGTTTTGATCATAGCAAGGTATTTGCTGATCATCCCCCCAGCCATCTTCAGAATTTCCCTTTCATCGGAGCGGCCAGGAAGACTTTTTCAGCAATTATTAGAACACAAAAGTTGTCCGAATCACCCCCATCATTAAGGTTTCATTGCGGTCGTCATAGTTGGCGTTGGGCGCAATTAAGATACCGGGGGTAATGGATAAATTATCGGTAATGGCCCACTGGAAAAAGCTCTCAATATGAAGAGAACTATCGGCATCAGTGGCGCGAACATCATCGGGAAACGCAATGGAGGAACTGCTGACCCAGGGTTGCATCCCCACAATAATGCCCGCCATATTGCCTTCTTTGATCACATCGGGGAAGGCTAAGGTAACGGCCCAGTTCCAAATGTCAAGATCGCCCCGTTCTAGGGTAAAGTCCTCGGTTTCCACCGCAGTTAAGGTGCGGGCATTGGTGAAACCGCCCCAGGCTCCTAGGGTAAAATTTTTCGCTAAACGCCAGGAAAAGGCGGCCCCATAGGCATTGTGGGAGGTTTTAACCGCTTCCCCCAACAGGTCTTCGGTATAAAAGCGGAAGTTCGACAGGGTACTGCCGGTGCCCGTATCGAGGGTGTTGTAACCCTGGGCATAGGTCAACGCGAGGGTTAAGTTGTCATCAAATAAACCGTAGGCTAATTGGGCGATCGCCCCGTAGTCTCCATTAAACAGTCCGGCCCCTTGATCGGGATTATTGCCTTCGGGGGCGAGATATCCCAAACTGAGTTGCAAGTCTCCCCAATTGCCTTGGAAACCTAATCCGGTTCCTTCCCCTAAATAATAGATAGGGTTACGGGTGCCAAAGGCCGTCACGGCCCCAAACGCCCCATCCCCATCCAGCACGTTCACGGTATCGGTGAAGTCATCAAACGCGCCCCCGGCCGCCAATGT
>JBJOGT010000171.1:0-8391 GCA_046048115.1 Cyanobacteriota bacterium
CTATTTTGCGGCGAATTTTGATCAGTTTAAACAACGCATCCTTGATCAGGCAGAAGTATTGCAGGCGATCGCCCCGGAGGAATTAGATAAATTAGCCTTAATCAGGGTATTGGAAGTGACCAATGGTTGTTTGCAATGGGCTTTCCGGCGACAGGATAAACAGGCATTATCGGTTGAACAAACCCGTGATTGTATGCAAATGGTGATTGGCTTTATCAAAGATAAAAAGATTACCTATCCCAACGGCAAAATTATCACCTTTTCCCCGGAAGTTGTTCAACTAATGGAGACAGTAACATTGCTTTATCGTCAGGCATTTAAGCAAAATAATGAAACTGCTAGGGCAGAATATTTTATTCACTCTACAGCGCAATTTATTGTTTTTGGTCGGCAGCGAATAGATTGGGCAGAAGCAGAAGTTAAAACCCATTTTACTGACTTATTTTCTGATTATTTTGTTGGGCGGGGACAAAATTATATTAAGCCTTATTGTGAGGCAATCAAATAAATCTAGTCCCACCAAAGAAACACCTCTGGACTCATTGTTAAGGCATTTTGCAAAATTTTTAAGCCAAAATTTTCATCGGTGAAATCTACCCCCTGAATTAATTGCTGAGTCTCTTCATCTAAAACATTTTTCTCTGGATTATTGATCGCTAACATATCATCCATACAGCCATAGCCTTGGTCAATGACATCGGGACAAAATTCATAAATTTCTGTTGCCAGGGCTTCCAAATTTTCTGGCAATCGGGAGAATTTAACAATGACTCGATCATATTCAACTTCACTAATTTCAATACCATACAATTCATCCCATTGAGTTAATTTTTCAATGACATCTTCGGTGGTAATATCACAATTAATGCCATTGGTTTGGTGCTGAATAATTTCCGTGAGATCGAGCATAGTTTCCCTTTTGTTTAGATCGTTGAATAATTGCTGATATCCATTTTACGATTAACAAAACCGTCCATACTTTTTCCCGTTCTTTTTTTGTCTAGGCGATCGCCGTGCCCAATTCCCCCTTAAATCCCCAACTCGATCAACTCCGCCAAAGTTTACGTACCAGTCAACGTCCCCTAGCCCATTGGATGGGGGGGGAAATGGCCGTTTCGGCAGTGCCGGGAGCGGGAAAATCCCACAGTCTGGCCGTTGCAGCGGCGATCGCCATTGCCCAACACCAACTCCATAACCAAGAACAATTACTGATTGTTACCTATACCCGTTCAGCGGCGGCGGCGATTAAAAATAAAGTGCGTCAACGACTCCAGCAATTAGATTTACCCGGTCTAGGATTTACGGTGCAAACCTTACATGGGGTCGCCCTGAATATTGCCCTGCGCCATCCAGAGATATCGGGGCTAGACCTCGACAATCAGGTTATCATCACCCCCCGACGGAGTCATGCCCTGCTCAAAACCGCTGTGGAACAATGGCGGCAACAGAATCCCCAAGCCTATCAAGCCTTTTTAGAAGCAGGCAATTTTGATGGGGAAACGACGGAAACCCTACGCCGTCAATCCGCTCTGGGGACGGAAATTTTGCCCGAATTAACCAAAATCGTTGTTTCTGAAGCGAAGAGTTCGGGCTTGCTCCCCCCAGATTTGGAAAAACTAAGCCAAATTGCTCCGGGTAGTCCCATTCTGGCCGCTGGGGCTGGGTTATTTGCCCTTTACCAGCAACTGATGGCGGCGAAGGACTTAATTGATTACGACGATATGATCTTGGCGGCCCTCAGGGTCTTGGACAATCCTGATTTGTGTCGGCAATGGCAACAACAATATTTTGGCGTGTTTGAAGATGAAGCCCAGGATTCTAGCCCGTTGCAAGAAAAATTATTAACCCGCCTAGCCCAAGATCCGGTTTCTGGCGCGGTGCGGTTAATTCGGGTCGGCGATCCCAACCAAGCCATCAACTCCACTTTCACCCCCGCCGATCCCCTTTATTTCAATTGGTTTTGTCAACGGTGCCAGGAAAATGCTCAATTTGCCACGATGGATCAGGCGGGACGGAGTAATGCCCAAGTGATTGCAGCGGCGAATTATCTGATCCGATGGGTGAACCAGGATTGGCAAACTCGATTTAGGGATCAAGCAGAAAGTTTATCTTTACCCTTTCGAGATCAAGCCATACGCTCCGTTGAACTGGGCGATCCGCAACCCAATCCCCCGGCCACCGATGGTGGGTTAGACATCCAGTTTCCCGCCGATATTTACCAAGAAGTTGAGCAAATTAAACAGCGATTAGTGCCCCTATTACAGGGCAATCCCGACCATACAGCAGCTATTTTAGTGCGGGAAAATCGTCAGGGAACCTTTATTGCCGATCGCCTACGGGGGATAGAAAAAGAGACGAATTTAAGCATTTTTGATGTGGGGGACAGTGATCGAGCGTCCCAAATTCCCGCCGAAATGTTGGCCCTATTGCAATTTATTGACCGTCCCCATTCCCCCGATTTGCTCAAAGGGGCGTTAACCATTTTGCAAACTCGACGGCTGATTCCGATGCAAGATTTAAACCCGTTAATCCTTGCCCCCGAACAATTCCTTTATCCCACGCCCCTAGCACCGACCTATCCCGAAACGGCGATCGCCGCCCGCCATTTGTGCTGTAGCTTGCTCAAAGCTCGGTTGGAGTTAGCCGCTTACCAATTAATTCCCTTTTTAGGCTTGACCTTAAAATATGACGGTTCCGATTTAGCGACTTTGCAAAAATTATCCGAACGACTCCAGTCCCAAACCCAACCCGAACGATCCTTAAAAAATATCCTGGCGGCTCTCCAAGAAATTGTCAGTTCAGAACAATTTGAGGCGATCGCCGAAGACAACGACGAAAAATATACCCGACCGGGGCAGATCACCATCATCACCATGCACAAAGCCAAAGGACTGGATTGGGACTACGTTTTTGTCCCGTTTTTACACACAGACAGTTTACCGGGATCGCTCTGGGTTCCCAACGGAGCCAAGTTTTTGGGCAATTTCACCCTCGCTGAAGTAGCCCGGGCCCAAATCCGTCAAGCCGTCCACCATGCCCATCTCCACTCATCTCCCCCAGCGGCCTTACTCGACACCCAAACCGCTTGGCAAGGGGCCGATCGCCTCAAACAAGCTGAAGAATATCGCCTACTGTATGTGGCCATCACCCGAGCCAAACGATTATTAGCGCTATCCGCTGCCAAGGAGGGCCCCTTTCGTTGGAACCAAGTCCAAGCCGGTAAAGCCCCGAAATTGCAACCCAAAGACCCTAGCCCGGCCCTGATCGCGTTATGGAAGGAATTTTTTCATTCTGCTTAATCCGTTTACGGGAAAACAGCGTGTTTCGCAAAAAGTACGTTAAGAATGGTCGGTGGAACGCTCGGAAATGGTGCGGGTACAAGTCCAATTACTGGGTAAGGTGGACGGCCAGCCCATACGAATCGCTTCTGGGCAAATGGTGGTGACGGTTAACTGACAATCAATTAATTGAAACCCTTCTTTTTCACATTGTTTCAAGCTTTGTTTGAGGACGGAATCATTTTTAAACTCGATAGTGCGATTACATTGGACGCAAACTACATGGTGATGGTGGTGGGGAGAGGCTTGCTGAATTTCATAATGTTTATGACCTTCGGCTAACTCTAATTCCCGCAAAATGCCCATGCGCGACATTAATTTAACGCTGCGATAAATGGTGGAAAGACTGATACCTTCTTTGTTTTTTTCAAGGCGTTCATGGAGTTCTTCAGCGCTGAGATGCTCGCCTTCAGGAAGGTTTTGAAAGACCTTGAGAATTTTCTCCCGTTGGGGAGTCAGACGCCAGCCTCTTGCGTTTAATTCAGCTTTTAGGGAATCGGCGGTGTAAGGCATAATCCGATGGGGGATTAGTCGGGGAAAGGGTTGGCCTAATGATAGTCGCTTCCCTTGTCAGTTGCAACAATCTTTGCTTATTGAGAATAGCTCCCTTTAATCCCTTTGCCTAACCGATGCCATTTCCCGCTAATCCATAGCCGATCGCCAGTAAAACGCCGCTAATAAAATGAAGATTAACCGCGATAAATTTACAATTGCTGACCTTTTCCGGTTGATCATGGTACTGATTGACGTGAGTGACCAGTTGGATGCCCCAGGGTAAGCTACCTAACACGAGGAGAGTTTGCCAAGGCATGAGGTTTAACCCAATTGCGACAATGACTATTAGATAAAGACTAACCACGGCGATCGCCAACACCTTTGCCCCTTGCTGGGTTCCTAGCCGCACGATGGGGGATTTTTTCCCGGCGGCCAAATCATCCGCTACTTGGTGGAAGTGGGAGCAAAAAAGAATAATGGCGGTGCTGATGCCCACAAACAGGCTGGGGCTGATTAAATCAATGGTAAATTGCTGGCATTGGGCATAACAGGCGGCGGCGATCGCCAGGGGGCCAAAGGTCACAAAACAGATAATTTCCCCTAGCCCTAAGTAGCCCAACCGGAAGGGAGGACCCTGGTAGGTATAACCGAGAAATACCGCCACGCCGACTAACTCCAACACAGTCCAATCCCTTTCCAGCCCAGCAATGCCGAAGATGCCACCCAACCCAGCTAATAGGAAACAGTTACTAATCCAAAACACCAAGTTGCGATTGCCCGTTAGGTTGACTACGGAATGAGCTTTATTGATGTCAATGCCTGTGTCACTATCAAATACGTCGTTACTTAAATTAAGCCAAGCGATAATGGCGATCGCCGCCGCTAAAAACAGCGCAAAGATATTTCCCCGCCATTGGTGGGTATGGGCAAAGGCCACCGCTGAACCCACCGTAATGGGAATCACTGCCACGCTATACATCGGCGGTTTAATCGCTGCTAACCACAATTTACGTTGGGAAACCGGGGCCACGGCAACAGAGGAATCAGTCATAAATCAAATCAAAAACAGAACATTGACAAATAACTGGGTCTCGGAAGGAGATCCCTTTCTTCGCTAGGATAGAGAGCAGCTAACGTTCTCCTCCTTTGGCTACGATCCACGTCAAACAATGAATTGGTCTGGCTTTGGTGGTTGCTAATCGGAGTCAATAACCCGAGGCATTATCGGCACTGTCCCCTATTATCTAGACTTTTTTTGCCCATTCCCCTAAGGCCTGCTTTAAAACGTTAAAAAAGTTTACAAAACCGTTTATTATTCCCCCGTTCATCCCTGATGTCCGTTGCGACACCCCCTCAGACTGATACCCAAATTTCCCTGGATAGCGAGCAAGCCCTCTACAACTATTTACGGGCTGTACAAGCACGTCTAACGTCGGGACAAAGCCGTTTATTCAGTTTTTCTGATCAGATTAATGGTGTTGATCCACTCGAAATTTTTGCTGCTCTAAATTTACAGGAAACTGTCCATTTTTATGGTGAAAATGCGGCCCGCCAAGAAATTATTTTAGCCTTTGGCATGTGCCAGTCATTACGGATTTCCGGTAAATATCGCTTTCGTTTAGCACAACAATTTAGTCAAGAATGTTTTGCCAAGCTGACGGCGATCGCCAATGGTCAAGGGCGGGTGCATTTACCGTATATTTTTTGTGGTTTTAGTTTTTTTGATAATGGAATTGTTATTAGTCCTTTTCCCAATTCCTTTCTTTTTTTACCCCAAATTCAAATTGTTACCACGCCCCATAACAGTTATGTAAGCTGTCAAATTTTTCTTGATGCCTCTACTAATATTTTGAGCTTGGTTCAGTCGTTATTCAAAACCCTCAACCTTATTCGTAACCCGCCCCGCCTCAATCATCATCGTATTGTTTCCCCCAGTGCCTGTGCGCCCCGCCTAAGCCAATCCCAGGATTTATCCCAGGCGATCGCCCGCAGTGTACAGCACATTGAACAGCACAAACTCAGCAAAGTGGTGTTAGCAGCGGCCCTCAATGTGGACTATCGACACCCCTTGAATGTGGTTCACTCCCTCCAGCGTTTACGCCGCCACTATGGCGACTGCCATTTATTTTCCCTGGGTAATGGCCAAGGGGATTGTTTTATTGGGGCCAGTCCTGAACGGTTATTAAGTTTGCAAAATCACCATTTAATTACCGATGCGTTAGCGGGTTCGGCCCCCAGGGGAAAAACGCCCCAAGCTGACCATCAATTGGGGCAACAAATTTTACACAATCCCAAGGAACGACGGGAACACCAAGCGGTTTTAGATTATTTATTAACCCGCTTAACGGCGATCGGTCTAACCCCCCAGGTGTCACCGTTGCAACTCTTAAAATTGTCCAATATTCAACATCTTTGGACCCAAATCCAAGCCCCCTTTCCCTCCCATTTACATCCCCTCGAATTAGTTGCCCAATTGCATCCCACTCCCGCAGTGGCCGGTGTGCCAGCGGCGATCGCCTGTGATCTCATTCGGCAGTATGAAACCTTTGAGCGGGGGTTGTATGCGTCTCCCTTGGGCTGGGTGGATAGTCAGGGCAATAGTGAATTTATTGTGGGTATTCGTTCGGCGTTGATTTCCCAAAATCGTGCTTGCTTATACGCCGGGGCGGGCATTGTGGCGGGTTCTGATCCCCAGCAGGAAGTGGCGGAAATTGCGTTAAAACTGCAAACCCTCTGGCGATCGTTAGCGTGAATTCAAAATACGATACAGACTGGGTATGACGGATGACAACGCTTTTTCACTACCCAGCCTGAAGGATTTGTTGGGCGGTGAGTTCCAACGTCGAAAAGTTACTGGAAATTAGGCGATCGCCGTCCTGAAAAACCGCTTCTTCATACAGGCCATCCACGAGGGTCAACACCGTCACTTGGGACTGATCGGGATCAATAATCCAATATTCGGCGATGCCCCTGGCCCCATATTCAGACCGTTTGTAACGGTAGTCCCGGTCTTCATTCTCTTTACCCGGCGAGACAATTTCCACCGCTAAGACCGGCGGCGGCATATCCATCATCACAATACTGCGCTTGGCCCCCGCTAAGGCGGCCTCCAATTCCTCCGACAACACCAGCAAATCGGGGATTCGTACCGTTGCCCGCTTACCCATCACGGCTACCTCTGTGCCCCGCCGTAGTAATTTCCCAGAAACCACTTGGGCAAATTGCAAGAGCAGAAAAATGGCGATCACATTGTTCAAATCACTTTCTGACAGCATTGCTACCAATTCTCCATTAACTAACTCGTACCGCTGATCGGTGCCGTCGTCATAGGCTAAATAGTCTGCTAGGGAAAAAAGCCGGGTGGTAGTAACCATGGTTTTTCAGGCTGATGTTAGGGGGTGTTGCCCATTTTAAGGCATCGGTTAAGGCACACTGTCTTTGATCATTACCCGTCCCGTTGGTTGATCTCCCCCTCACCGTTCAATTAGAAAAGCGGTCATTCCTACCCCTTGAGCACCGAGGTAATCTTCTCGATGACTATCGCCAATGTGCCAAGCGTGATCCGGGGAAATTTGATGGTGATCTAACGCCTGTTGAAAAATTTGGCGATCGGGTTTCGCGGTGAGGCATTGGGAGGAAATAAACACCTGTTGAAAATAGGGAGTTAAGTTCAATAGGTTAAGAATTTCTAACAAACGACTATCAAAGTTAGAAATGACACTGATGGGAATTTGGGCGGTGCGGCAAGCTGCCAATAAGGGCAAAACATCGGGATAAATCCACCAAGGATCGGGGGTTAAAAAGTAATGGTAAAGATCCTTAAAATAGGTATCAAAATCCTGAAAATAGCTTAAAACTTCCAGCTTAGCAAATACCGTTTGCGCTAAATTGTGCCACCAATCAAACTCTTTTTGAGCCAGTTCAGTGGCGGGTAAATCACCAAAGGCTAGGGGGGGAGCAGTTTTAAAGGCTTGATAAAACGTTTGATTTAATTGATCAACATTAACGGTAACTTGATGGTCTTTGGCGATCGCCGCATAAATTTCTCCGACAGATTGTTTTAAACCGAATAACGTACCCATGGCATCAAAAAAAATAACCTGGGGTAGTTGGGTTTCTAGGGTCGGGATTAGGTCACGCAGATCGGCAATTTGGGTCATAACTTAGTTTACCTTAACCATTAGGACTCTTCAAAAATAATAGAGGTACACTACAGAAAATAAGTAGGCAGGGCTAATTAAATATAAGATGCAAGCAGCCAAACTTTTATCCCCAAGATGCCAGCCCCCTTAAGAATAGTTTTAACGGAAGCCGAAGAAGAGATGCTAAGCGAACTGAGAGTAGCGACAACAGTCCCCCAACGGACCCGAGATCGGGCTCATATGCTAAGGCTAAATGCCCAAGGGTTGAACGTTCCAGCCATAGCCAAAATCTTTGAGTGCCATGAACATACAGTGAGAGCAACAATTAGACGCTGGGAATCCGGGGGACTATCAGGTCTTTGGGAGGCTCCAGGACGAGGTGCAAAAAGACGATGGACTGAGGCTGACATTGAATA
>JBJOGT010000172.1:0-2876 GCA_046048115.1 Cyanobacteriota bacterium
GAAAAGATGTAATTCGACCAATCGAGTCTAAAAAGGCAAGAGATAGACTCAACAATTCCAGAATCCACAATAAAGCTCGCATATCTGTAATGTATGTTACCGTTTGAATTTGGAACTGCTGATGGAACTTATGACGAATCCGTTACAAAATGTTCTGGTAAAGAACTGGATTTTGCCCACTCCCCTAATCTATATGTTTTTCATCGGCAACCCGATGGGGGGAAGGGGCTGGGGATTCTATTGGTTTTTGCTGACAAGGAGAGTGAAACGTGCCCAGGGGAACATGATGATCGCGGTGGAAGACAGTAAACTTGAATATGAAATTTGCCTAATCTAGGGATTTAACTTTTAGGAGAGTCAGATTCTATGTCAGATCTTAACCGTGGCATCATGAAGTTCGAGGGGGCTGATAAACCTTTCCTCGTTGCAATTTCTGCCATTTTAGTGTTGGGCAGCATTACCGCCTTGATTATTTGGGCATTACGGGTGGCCTACGCCGTCAGCTAAACCTTGCTGAGTCCAATCGTTGTTGAGTCCATTCAATGTTGAGTGTTTGCAGGCTAGGGGTTAACCAGAGATGATGGGTTAGTCCCTAGTTTTTGTTAGGGTAATTTCCCTTGGCGGGATTAATCAACGACATGGTTAGCGCTGGCATCATAACGCCTTCAATTTTTGTAATTCTGAATGACCCAATCCCTTGCCGCTGAAAAACTCCATCTCACCACCAAGCTGGCCTATGGGGCCGGGGACTTTGGCCCGGCGATCGCCGCTAATATCCTGGTGTTTTACCTGCTATTTTTTCTGACCGATGTGGCGGGATTACCGGCAGGGTTGGCGGGGAGTGTGTTGATGATTGGCAAAATTTTTGACGCCATCAATGACCCCATTATTGGCCTGCTCAGCGATCGCACCCAGACCCGGTGGGGACGACGGTTACCGTGGATGTTGGCGGGCATTATTCCCTTTGCCATTCTCAATTGGGCGGAGTGGGTAATTCCCCATTTCAGTGATGATCGGATGGTGAATCAGTGGGGCTTGTTTGCCTATTACGTGGCGATCGGTATTGGCTTTAATTTATTTTTCACCATTGTTAATCTGCCCTATACCGCTTTAACGCCGGAATTAACCCAAAATTATAACGAACGCACCCGTCTGAATAGTTTTCGCTTTGTTTTTTCCATCGGCGGCAGCATTCTCTCGTTAATCCTTTATATCTTAATTACCGTTGCCCTCCCCGATCGCCCCCAACAACAATTTGCCCAATTGGGATTAATGCTGGCAGTCTTGGCGTTTGTGGCCTTGTTATGGAGTGTGTTGCGGCTACAGGAACGGGGGAAAGATCCCCTGTTGACCCCCTCCCAACGGCGGCGCCTATCCCCTTTATTAATGACCAGTGGCGGGACATTGATTTTACTGGCGATCGCCCGAGGCTTAGGGATCTTCAGCGGCAACGGCTTTGATTATCTGGTCTTTTTCCTAAGCTTAGTGGGTTTAATGGTGACGGGGTTTGGCTATACGTTGCGCGATGTCCAGACGGAAGCGCATTTGCTCAAAAATCCCCTCACTGATCACGCCCTAACCCCCGCTAGTTTGCCGTTATTTCAACAGTTAAAAATTGCCTTCTCCAACCGTGCTTTTTTGTTTGTGATTGGCATTTATCTCTGTTCCTGGTTAGCCGTGCAGTTAACCGCCTCTATTTTGGTTTATTTTGTGGTCAGTTGGATGAACCTGAGTGAACAACAATCGGGCACGATCGCCTTGGCGGTGCAGGGAACAGCTTTGTTGATGTTATTTGTTTGGCAATTTTTAGCCCAGTATCTCGACAAAAAAGTGATCTATTTTTTGGGCACACTGATTTGGCTGGGAGCCGAAGCCGGGCTGTGGTTAGTGCAACCAGGGCAAGTCGCGTTACTGTATACCCTGGCCATTTTTGCGGGGGTCGGGGTATCGGTGGCGTACTTAATTCCCTGGTCAATGATTCCCGACGTGGTGGACTTGGATGAACTCAACACAGGGGAACGACGGGAAGGAGTCTTTTATGCCTTTATGGTCTTATTGCAAAAAATGGGCTTAGCCTTGGGCTTATTTTTGGTGGGCATTACCCTCGAAGCGGCGGGCTTTATTCCCCGCATTCCCGGTGAAGCCATTCCCGTTCAACCGGAAAGTGCTCTGTGGGCAATCCGCTTTGCCGTTGCGCCATTGCCTGCCTTTTTTCTCTTGGCCGGTCTGATTTTAGCCCTGTTTTATCCTATTACTCGGGAAGTCCACGCCGACATTCGACGGCAGCTACAGGAGCGATGAGACGCTATTATTGGCATTAAGATTAAAGAAAAAATTCATCATATTTATTACCAAGTAGACGGATGTTGAAAAGTGTAAGATCCCCCCGCCTATCGGCACCCCCCTTGATAAGGGGGGCTGGGGGGATCGAGGGCAAAAATTGTCTTCTATCTAATTACAACTAGGTACTTACTGAAAAACACATTGCGTTAAGCCCCAAAGAGGAAGCAGCAATTATAAACAAAATTGAGCGTGAGGCGATCGCCCAGGTAGAGAATGAAATTTCCAATGCTCAAGTCAAGTCAGCAGGCATGGAACTACTAGGCGGAATTCTTGGGATTGCCACAGGCCAAACGGTCGATATGTCCGAAACGAATCAGACGATTTATCGCCAGGCAGAACAGAGAATGGCTGAAATCATTCAAATGAAAGAGCAGGAATTATTGGCAAAAATTGCTGAGAATAACCATCGTCAAGAGTTTGAAGCTGATCACGAAGGGTTAATTATGTCCTTGAAAGCGGGTTTTAAACCCCAAGGATGTTTAGACGTGCTTGGTGTCCTTGAGCGGAGCATTGGATCACAAAATGATAGTAAA
>JBJOGT010000173.1:0-4981 GCA_046048115.1 Cyanobacteriota bacterium
AGGTTTGGACGTTGGGTTTAGCTCCCTATACGGACAGTAAATTCGTTAAAAATTTTCGTCACCATTCCTTTTTTATTGGTCATCATACCCGAGCAGCGGTTAATGAAGGTTTAGCGGACTATACCCCCATATTTCTCTGCCAAGTCCCCTCTTTATTTCGACAAGGCTTAGTGCCCATTGATGTGGCGTTGATTCAAACCTCCTATCCCGATTCCCACGGATATTTAAATCTTGGGGTTAGTGTGGATATTGTCAAAGCAGCGGTGGAAAAAGCCCATTTAGTCATTGTCCAAATGAATGATTATGTGCCTAAAATTCACGGTGATGGGTTTATTGCCATTGAAAACGTAGACTACATCATTCCCCACGATGAACCCTTATTAACTTATCAAATTGACAGCGACAGTGTGATTTCCGGGCGCATTGGTAAATATGTCGCCAGCTTAGTCCAAGACGGTGACACCATCCAGGTGGGTTATGGCAGTATTCCCGATGCGATTTTGAGCCATTTAAGCCATAAAAAACATCTCGGCGTTCACACTGAATTAATTTCCGATGGTTTAGTTAATTTATTACAAACCGGCGCCATTGATAATAGTTTAAAAACCAAAAATCGAGGCAAAGTTGTCGCTACCTTTTGCATGGGCAATGCCGAAACCTATGCCTATCTCCACGATAATCCGGCCATTGAATTTCGCACGGTGGACTATACCAATAATCCCCTGACCATTGCTCAACATGACAATATGGTAGCCATTAATAGCGCCTTGGAAATTGATTTAACGGGGCAAGCAACGGCGGAATCCATTGGCAGTCATTTTTATAGCGGTATTGGCGGCCAGGCAGATTTTATGCGGGGCGCTGTACTCTCCAATGGCGGACGGACAATTTTAACGTTGGAATCAACGGCGGAAAATGAAAGCATTTCTCGCATTGTGCCCTTTCTCAAAGAAGGGGTCGGCATTACCCTCAATCGGGGCGATATTCATTATGTAGTGACGGAATATGGCATTGCTTATTTGCACGGTAAAAATATCCGCGAACGGGCTATGCAATTAACGGCGATCGCCCATCCCAAATTTCGCCCCTGGCTAATTGAACAGGCCAAAAAAAGCCATTTAATTTACGCTGACCAGGCCTTTATTGCCGGGCGATCGGGGGAATATCCTGAAAAGTTAGAAACCTATCGCACAACTCGTAATGGATTGGAATTATTATTACGTCCCGTTAAATTGAGTGATGAACCGAACTTGAAAGATTTCTTTTATGCCCTCTCCGATGAAAGCTTGATGCGCCGCTTCATGTCCGTCCGCACTGATATGCCCCACCATCGACTGCAACAATTTTCCGTGATTGATTACACCCAAGAATTGATTTTATTAGCCATTTTAAAGCACGAAAACCATGAAGAAATTGTGGGGGTCGGTCAATATGGTCTCAATGACGATAGCCATACGGCGGATGTGGCTTTTGTGGTGCGGGATGACTTTCATAATCAAGGCGTTGGCTTAATGCTATTACGGTATTTAACCCAGTTAGCGAAAAAGCAAGGGCTGTTAGGTTTTACCGCCGATGTGCTGTTGGAAAATCGGGCAATGTTGCACTTATTTGAAAAAATGGACTTTAAAATAACACGACGGATGAGTGATGGCGTTTATGAGTTAAAAATGCTATTTTGATTATAACTTTTGGTCAGGAGGGGGAAGTCGTGATGGCGATTATTTTGCTGTGTAAACCTGACAGTGATTGAGGGATTTTCGGCAAACTAAAAATCACCGATGCCATCGCACAAATGTCTATCGTTTGCGCTGACGTTGGGATTGTGGGTTAAATAATCACGTACCCAGTCGCAACTACGCGCCATTAATGAATCCAAACTTACATCCCATAATTTAATGGTACTGTCATGACCGCCACTCGCCAAGGTTTTGCCATCAGCGCTAAAACTGACGCTATAGAGGGATATTAAATCTCAATGTAGCGTAAAAAAGAAAAGGCGATCGCCTCTTACAAAAAACAAAACACCGTCCTCCCAATCACAAACAAAAAAGTAGGATACGTTAGCGTAACGCAATTTGGATTGATTAACGTGTTGTTAAAAGGGTAAAAAGTTTATGGGATGCCCCCGACAAGATCTTTGTGACCGGTAAATGACACTTACAACGGCTTCTGAATCAACCTGATACAGTAAAAATGCCTGCAATACTTACTATGCAAGAATTTTGCTGTGTCATTCAGCTATTAAAACTGCTGTAGGGGCAGCAACCTAAACTAACCCATGACCTTCGATCCCGCCGTCTTACCCCCCCTCACTAGAACTACTTTCTGGGGGATTATTAACCAGGAAATCAGCGATGAAGTTGTTAATCAATTGCTGGCCCATTACCTCGGTTATCGTTTTGATCAAGCTAGTCAAACCTGGGATTTAACCAATGTTGAAGCCAGTTGGGCTGAAGCTTACCCGGAGCCACCGGATTTTATTGCCAATCGTCCCCCAACGGTGAAACTAACCCGTTCCATTGCCAAGGAAAATAAGCAATTACTCAAAGAATGGCTGGGTTTTGAGGGTTATAAATTGGGAGAATTTACTCCCACCCACACCCGGCGAGCCACGGCGGTCAATTGGCTGTTGAGTTATCTGGCCGAACGTAAGTTGCCCTTGGTTTAGGAGGATATACTTCTCCATTTCAAAATTTCTTTCGTCAACCGAGAGTGAAGCCAACATGAGCATTTGGGTTTGCTTCCCTGACAAGTTTTTAAACTAACGTTGGCATCCTCCACTTCCCTAAAAAGAGGAGATTCCCAGACTTCATGATCTAGGTTTCTGCTTCGTAGTACCTGTCTTCACAGACTTACTCTGTTCGGATCTGTCGGTCGCTCCACAGACTGACACCGCCAGCCCGGTGGCTAAAATGTTGTGACTGGCATTAATGTCCTTCAACGGATTTTATTCGGTGATGGGTTAATTTCTCTACAGCACGAGGGAAAGCCCTAAGAGTAGCAGGGGAATGACAAAAAATACGCCAATGAGATAGGCCAGCGCAATGAGTTTATTTTCACTGGCAGCTTTCCCCAAGCGTTCTGCCCCAATCACGGGTAATGGGCGCAGGAAGGGGATACCAAAAATGAGTAACACCCCCAATAGGTTAAAAAACAGATGCACTTTGGCAATCTCTAGGGCGGGTAATGCCCTTTCGCCAGTGACTGCCGTTGCTGCCAGTAGAGACGTTACTGTGGTGCCGATATTGGCTCCGAGGGTAAAGGGATAAATCACACTGAGGCCAAATACACCAGAACCGGCCAGGGGAATCATCATGCTGGTGGTCGCAGAAGAGGATTGTACAAGGATGGTAAAAAATAGGCCCGCCAAAATGCCGGCGATCGGTCCCCGTCCCAAGGCTGTGTGAAGAATATCCTTGGCTCGACCCGTCATTAATTGTTTGAGCAATTTACCCATCAGGTACACCGCCACAAAAACCAAACCAACGCCGATCAGGATCTGCATAATGCCGCTAAACGGTTCCGGCAAAAAACTAGTGACACTCCGAATCAAATCGCGGCTAGGCCGAATGATAGCTCCCACTAAATCAAACTCATCCATGCTTAGGTCCCGATCGCCGAGGAGTAGTCTGGCGGAGGCAGTGCTGAGACGTTCTAGGGGATGGAATAGGATCTCCAGAGGAAAAAAGATGACGACTGCGATCAAGTTAAAGAGATCTAGCACCGCCGATGCGGCAAAAGCCTGCTTGAAGTCTTCCTTCGTCCCCACATAGCCTAAGCTGACAATGCCATTGGTAATCGAAGTTCCCACATTGGAACCCATCATCATCGGGATCGCAATTCGCACCGGCAGCCCCCCTGCCACTAAACCGACAATAATAGACGTGGTAGTACTGGATGACTGCACTAGAGCGGTGGAAAGAATACCGACAACCAGCCCCAAAAAGGGGTTTTCCGCAAAGGCAAAAAGCTGCTCTGCTTCATCGCCAACAGCGGATCTAAAACCTCTGCTAATGAGTCCAATGCCGACGAGTAAGAGATAAATCAGGGCAAGGACAGCCAGCCAGCGAAGAAAGTCTTTTTTCCCTGTTGCCCTCTGGGAATCAGAACCATGAGGCAAGAAATTGCTCATCGAAAACTCCGTATTTTAACCAACTATCAAAACTTGACTTAACAATCTTTACACTAGAGAATAAGCACTTTTCCGGTGGGCTTACATGGAGATATAAACCTTAAGGGAATACGATGCTTTAAACGTTACCCCAATTATCTTCAGTCAGGGTTAAGAAAACTTTATGGAAAGATTTTAAAAAAGGTAAAACTTCAAACGCCTAATCAGGTAGTCCGCTAACGAATCTCCCAACTTGTTTGCTAGTTTGAAAAAAGGGCTATTATGGGCATTGAAATGCCTTTCTTTCTGTTACCGATGGAGAAGATCAGATGACAAAACCTAAAGTGGCGATCGCCTGTCAGGGAGGGGGCGGCCAAACGGCCTTCACAGCGGGGGTCATGAAGGCCCTTTTTGAGAACAACATCCAAGATCATTTCCAAATCGTCAGCTTGAGCGGTTCTTCGGGCGGTGCAATTTGTGCCCTGTTGATTTGGTACGCCCTGAAAAAAGGTGACACTCCAGTATGGCAGCGACTGCTGGATTTTTGGGAAGACAACACTGCCCAAAGCTATCAAGAAAAACTGTTTAATGATTTTGTCATTAAATCCCTGGAATTAGTCAGTAAAGGGATTATTCCTCAATATAATCTCAGTCCTTCTTCTCCCCTCGTAAAAACTTGGTTTTCCATGGCAACCCAAGGTTTACGACCGCGTTTTACCGACCTCAGTGAATTATTAAAGACCCATGTTGATTTCTCAGAATTAGACCAATGGGGTGCTCAACCCGATGCCCCGATTTTGGTGTTAGGAGCTTGTAATATCCTCACCGGAAAATTGAGTAAATTCAACTCCTGTGATGGAGCCATTCGGA
>JBJOGT010000174.1:0-3991 GCA_046048115.1 Cyanobacteriota bacterium
ACTATTTTTTGGGAAAGTCAAACTCGCTCTTACAGGCAAAACTGCGTCCAAAAGAGAGGACAGGGTAATTATGGCGATGAAATGGCAAAAATTAGGACTATTTAACAATTTTTGAGGTTATTTGACGATCAAATCCATGGTTCCGCTTCCGTTTGTGCCCAGGAAGGTTTCGTTAATTCCACAATCAAGGATTTTGTTCGTTTAGCCCCCAGCTAAATTAAAGGAATCTCGATCGCTCAAAACCCATAGAAATTTTGCCCATCCGCCGATCGCCGTTTTGAGAAGACTGATCGCCCGATTTTGCCGTCAGCAGTGGATATTTCAGGGACATTCTTGGCCTGGCTTCAGAATCCGCTAAGGTTAAAAACGACCCTTTTCCCTTGAATTACCAGAGTTAAACCATGATGGGTGCTATCCAAGCCATCCGAGGAACCCGCGACATTATTGCCCCCGAAAGTGATTACTGGCAATGGTTAGAAACCACCGCGAAGCAAATTTTAGACCGGGCATTATATCAAGAAATTCGTACCCCCATTTTTGAGCAAACGGCCCTCTTTGAGCGGGGCATTGGAGAAGCCACCGATGTGGTGGGCAAGGAAATGTACAGTTTCACCGATCGCGGCGATCGCCAAATTACCCTGCGGCCAGAGGGGACGGCGGGGGTGGTGCGGGCCTATATTGAGCAGAATTTACAGGCAGCAGGGGGTGTACAACGGCTTTGGTATACCGGGCCAATGTTTCGTTACGAGCGGCCCCAAGCGGGGCGACAACGGCAATTTCATCAGTTGGGAATAGAAGTTTTGGGCAGTGCTGATCCGAGGGCTGATGTGGAGGCGATCGCCCTGGGAACCGATATTTTGCAGGCCTTGGGATTGAGCAATTTATCCTTGGCGTTAAATTCCGTGGGCAATGGCGGCGATCGTCAACGGTACCGGGAAGCATTGGTGGCCTATTTGACGCCCTTTAAAGATGATCTCGATCCCGACTCCCAAGACCGTTTGGAACGGAATCCCCTGCGGATTTTAGACAGTAAAGCGCAACGCACCCAGGAAATTATCCAGAACGCCCCCAGCATTTTGGATCATTTGGGGGATGACTCCAAACGCCATTTTGATCAGGTGCAGCAGTTACTCACGGATCTCAACATTTCCTACCAACTCACCCCTACCTTGGTGCGCGGTCTGGATTACTATACCCACACGGCTTTTGAAATTCAGTCAGGAGATTTAGGGGCCCAGGCAACGGTCTGTGGTGGGGGTCGTTACGACGGCTTGGTGGAAGAATTGGGCGGTCCAGCTACCCCAGCGGTGGGATGGGCCATGGGGTTAGAGCGGTTAATTATACTGTTACAAAAAATCCATCAACCTCCTAGTAATAGTCCGGATGTTTACCTAGTGTCCAAGGGAGAAAAGGCGGAACCCCAAGCTCTGATCTTGGCCCAAAAACTCCGCCAAGGGGGATTTAGCGTTGCCCTCGACCTCAGTGCCAGCGCCTTTGGTAAACAATTCAAACGGGCTGATAAGTCCGGGGCGATCGCCTGCCTGGTGTTAGGAGATGGAGAAGTAGAAGCGGGAACTGTGCAGGTGAAATGGTTAGCCGAAAAGCATCAGGAGACTGTTAACCTAAGCGATTTATTGGGGAATCTGACGGAACTCAAACAACGTTTATTGGGACATAGGAAATAAATTAGGGTTTGGTTAAATCCTGATTGGGGGCTTACTCGTCGGTGGGCTTGTCTGACGACCTTTATGGTTGCCCCTTCCTCACCCATTATTGTTGTTGCTCACCATGACTCCATGGACTATTTGGTTTAAACCCGCTGAAGCTGAGACTTGGCACCCCTTGGAACTTTATCGTTCTCTGGCGATCGGTCATTATCGCTTAGCTGCTTGCTTTCCTCAATCCTTTAAACGTCTTGATTGGCGCTGGAAATTTTATCCCCAGATAGGAGAGATCCAATATTATGATTTCCACGGTCAAACTAACGCAGACGGCCTGATTTCTTTACTCGATCTCAATACGGTGCGGCCAGGAACCTGGCAATTGATTGGCCGCCCCGATGTATTTGATGAACTTTGTGGAGAAACTTGGCAAATAGAGCACCAGTTTCAAATTATCCCCAGCCTAGCGTCAGCTTTAATCATTCCCCCCTTAAGTCCTAGCCCAATTGCCGCCGATATGGATAGTGGGGTCAATGACATAGTGCCCCACCCTCCAACCCCAGCAGACGATCCTACGGAGAGTTTGGATACTGTAACAGCATTAGCGAATCAGATTGACTCCCCGGCGATCGCCCCTGCTAATCCCTTAGCCCTTGAACCCGTGATGACAAAAACGGGGAAAACCCAATTTTCTGGGTTGGCGGAACCAGATTTTGTCCCAGAAATAGAAACCTTAACCGCCCCTAATCATTTACGATCCATCAACTATTTGTTGGAATTAGTCGATCCCGAAAGGGCAGCAACCTATCAAGTTGATATCACCGTAATGCTGGATGATCGTCGTCCAGCCGTGCCCCTAGATTTACCCAATCCTCGTCAAATGGTGCGTTTATTACATCGTCCTATTCCCAAACCAAAATCTCCCTTACCCCCCAAATTAACTAAGGTTTAAAATTTCATTAATTGCTGAAGTTCACCGCCAAATTGCATGGGTTATCAACAACGTCATTTTTCTCTCCATGGTTTAAGCTGTTCCTATTGGGAATGGGGAACGCCGGGACAGCGCCCGTTGTTATGTCTACATGGGTTGGGGGATCAGGGACTAGTGTGGGCCTGTTTAGCGGATTATTTGACCGAGAACTGTCATCAATTTCATATTGTTGCACCGGATTTACGGGGCCATGGAGACAGCGCAAAACCTAATACCGGCTATCATTTTGCTGATTATCAAAGCGATTTAGACGGATTACTCACCCATTTGGGTTGGCACGCAGTGGATGTGGTGGCCCATTCCTGGGGGGCAAAGTTGGCCTGTCGTTGGATCACTGCCAATCCCCATAAGGTTCGGCATTTAGTCTTAACCGATCCCTTTTTTATTGGTACGATTCCAGCAATTTTTAAGCTCACCTTCCCCCTGTTATATCGGGTGTTGTCGTTTCTAAAGCTGAGCCAATCTTTTCCCAGTTATGAAGCGGCAGAAGCGTTGGCCAAAACCTTGCCAGAATTTTCCGGTTGGTCTCCCTATCAACAACAGGTTTTTAAAGCAACCATGCAGAAACAAGATGATCGTATCTGGACGAGCAAATTTTCGCGCCAAGCAAGGGATGAGGTATTTGAGCAGGTGATGAGTGTACCGGGATTAACGGAGACTTTAGATCTTCCCTGTTTGTTGATCAAGCCAGACCGGGGGGTGAACCGGAGTGCCCGGCAGATTGCCCCCTTCAAACGCTATTTTCCTCAATTAACGGTGGTGGAGGTGGCGGGGAATCATTGGTCTTTTTTGGTCAATCCGAAGGACTTTAATCCCTTGGTGGCCAAGTTTTTGCTGGGTTAACCGCCCGTGCTAGGATCAACGCCACCCCCTGCTTTTCTGCTAAAGAACTGGAGGCGATCGCCGGTGTTCCAGCCCCGAGAGTGTCTTATCTTGGGACTATTTGGGAACATTTTTAGGCCTTATGGGGTTAACGAAGATATGGTGCTCTGATTTTTTTGCTTATGAACTGGACATCTTTTTCTCGCTTCACAACGTTACTTGGCTTGGCATTGGCTCTGCCCCTGGCAGCAAATCGCCCTACTATGGCTAGCGAATTTACCGAAACGGCGATCGATCAGACCGCTGTCATCGCAGTGGCCAGACCTTACGGAACGGAAACCACTAAATATGACCTATTGGTGATTGAACAAATTCCCAACAAAAAACAATGCTGGCAAACCAATGGGGCAACCCCAGCCATTGTTGATCCCCTGTTGTTGAACTATGATTTCACCGGGCATTGTCGTCGGGCCACGGACAGTAATGGCTATTCCGTCCGCATTGATGGCCAGGACTA
>JBJOGT010000175.1:0-4330 GCA_046048115.1 Cyanobacteriota bacterium
GGATTGGGGGCCGTAGACTACATTACTAAACCCTTTCAACAACAGGAAGTCCTGGCTCGGGTACAATTGCAACTCAAACTGGCCCAACTCAGCCAAGATTTAGCAGACCGGAATCAGGCACTCCAAGCCTTGACCGATGAATTGGAACTGCGGGTGCAAGAACGCACCGCCCAGTTGTCGGCGTCCATGACCCAACTCCAGCAAACCCAACTCCAGCTAGAACAGGCTAATGCAGACCTTGAAACCTATGCGTTAAATCTGATTCAGACCACGCGCTTAAAAGATGAATTTCTGGCCACCATGAGCCATGAACTCCGTACCCCCTTAAATGCGATTTTGGGGTTTTCTGAACTGTTACTGGATGACACCATGGGAAGCCTTTCTGATTTACAACGCCAAGGGCTACAAACCATCAGCGAGAGTGGGGAGCATTTGTTGGAACTCATTACGGATATGTTGGACTTTTCCCAGATATCCGCTAGCCAGTTGGAACTCGATCGCCAACCGGTCAATGTATTTCAACTCTGTTTGAAGAGTGTGGAAAAGGTCGAACCCTTAGCCCGGCAGAAAGAAATTCAGTTGCATTTGGATTATCCCGAGCAATTAATTGATCAAATTGTTGAATGGGACAAAGGGCGGATGCAACAAATTTTGCTGAATCTCCTACGAAATGCCGTCAAATTCACCCCAGAGGGAGGACAGGTCCAATTAACGGTTTTTGTAAATCCCGTCGAGTCTACCATTGCGGATCAACCAGGGTCTCAATTATGTTTGGCGGTTAAAGATACGGGCATTGGCATTGATTCCCAGCACCTTGAGCAGTTATTTCGTCCCTTTCTGCAATTAGATGGCCGCTTAAATCGATCATTTGAAGGTACGGGATTAGGCTTGGCCCTGGTTAAGCACTTGGTGGAATTGCACGATGGGACGATCGCCGTGGAGAGTGAACTCGGTCAAGGGAGTTGTTTTACCGTGACCTTACCCTTGGCTTAATGGGGGCTTGGGGGGAGGCGATCGGTGGAAGATGAATCGCTGTCAACACCATTAATTGTTACAGTTCTTGACAAAGCCAGATAGGAACCCTGGGTCAGTGGTAGGATTCCCTAAAATACCTTATGAAATTCCATTTTCATCCCTATGACAGAACTATCTGGACAACCGCCTAAATTCGGTGGTAGCACCGGCGGCCTTCTTTCCAAAGCGAACCGGGAAGAAAAGTACGCCATTACCTGGACTAGTGCTTCAGAGCAAGTGTTTGAAATGCCCACGGGTGGCGCAGCCATTATGAATGAAGGGGAAAACCTCCTTTATTTAGCCCGCAAAGAACACTGTTTAGCCTTGGGAACCCAATTACGCACCAAATTTAAGCCCAAAATTCAAGATTATAAAATTTATCGCATTTATCCCAGCGGAGAAGTGCAATATCTGCACCCCGCCGATGGCGTCTTTCCCGAAAAAGTCAATGAAGGTCGGGAAGCTGTGGGTAGCAAAGCTCGCCGTATTGGCCAGAATCCCGAACCCGTTACCCTCAAATTCACCGGCAAAACCCCCTACGAAGCATAGTCTTTTCCCGATTGCTTTTTTGGCTTAACACTTATGGGCGAATCCGTTAGAGGCGCAGCGTAGGGCTGGGTCTTTGGTGATTCGCTCTTTCCTTCTCGCTAATTGTTTATGATCTCCCCTGGGTTTTCTCACTTTGCGGAACTGGCTCAACAGGGTAATTTTGTCCCTGTTTATCAAGAATGGGTCGCTGATTTGGAGACGCCGGTTTCAGCATGGTACAAAGTCTGTGCCGGTCAGCCCTATAGTTTTTTATTGGAATCTGTGGAGGGGGGCGAAACCATTGGCCGTTATAGTTTCCTCGGTTGCGATCCCATGTGGGTATTGTCGGCCCGGGGTGATGTGACGACCCAAACCCTACGCGATGGACAGAGCCAAACCTTTCAGGGCAATCCCCTGGACATCCTCGCGGACTGTTTAACGTCCATTAAGCCCGTGACTCTCCCCGCGTTACCGCCGGGTATTGGGGGCTTATTTGGGGTCTGGGGTTATGAACTGATTCGTTGGATGGAACCCCGGGTTCCCATTTATGAACCCCAACCCGATGATCTCCCCGATGGCATCTGGTTACAGGTGGATCATTTACTGATTTTTGACCAGGTCAAACGGAAAATTTGGGCGATCGCCTTTGCGGATTTGCGGGGAGAGGATGTTGATTTAGAGGCCGCCTACCAAGATGCCTGCCAGCGGGTGACCAAATTAGTACTGCAACTGCAATTACCCTTGCCCCCAGAGGCGATCGCCCTGGAATTGCTCACCAAACCCCAGGGTCAACAGGCAGCGTTAGATTACCGCAGCAATACTGAACCGGAACAATTTTTTGCGGAAGTTCACCAGGCCAAAGCCCATATCAAAGCCGGGGATATTTTTCAGGTTGTTCTTTCCCAACGTTTATCCACGGTGTACCGTGACGATCCCTTTAACCTTTACCGTTCCCTGCGGTTGATTAATCCGTCGCCCTATATGGCCTATTACCAATTTGGCGACTGGCAGATTATCGGCTCTAGCCCGGAAGTGATGGTCAAAGCCGAGCGGGATGACCGAGGAAAACTTATTGCCACCGTCAGACCGATCGCCGGTACAAGGCCGAGGGGGAAAACGCCCCAGGAAGATGAACAGTTAGCCCAGGAATTATTGCGCGACCCTAAGGAAATTGCCGAACATGTGATGTTGGTGGATTTGGGCCGTAATGATTTGGGACGGGTCTGTGTACAAGGTTCGGTCACCGTGGATGAATTAATGGTGATTGAACGTTATTCCCACGTCATGCACATTGTTAGTAATGTGATTGGGGAACTGGCCCCGGACAAAACGGCCTGGGATTTACTCAAAGCCTGTTTCCCCGCTGGAACCGTCAGTGGTGCGCCCAAAATCCGTGCCATGGAAATTATCCACGACCTAGAGCCGGAACGCCGTGGCCCCTATTCCGGGGTTTATGGTTACTACGACTTTGAAGGACAACTCAACACGGCGATCGCCATCCGAACCATGGTGGTACAACAGGAAAGTGATCATGCCCACCGGGTATCTGTCCAAGCTGGGGCGGGTATTGTGGCCGACTCCGATCCCCAAAAAGAGTACGAAGAAACCCTCAATAAAGCCAGAGGATTGTTAGAGGCAATTCGATCATTACTCTGAAACCCCCTTTTGCATCCACGTTAGTCTTTGATTTTTTGCCAATATGTCATGGCGGCATAGCTCAAGGTCACCACCCCCGTCATAATTGCCGCTTCATCTGCTTCAAATCGGGGATGGTGTAAAGGATGGTTGGGGTGATTGTTTAAACCAATACCCAAACGAAACATGGCCCCCGGTGCGTGTTCCAAATAGAGGGCAAAATCCTCCGCACCGAGAGAGGGTTCGGGAATTAACTGTACTGCTTCATCCCCCAATGCTTCCCTGGCACAGGTTTCTAGCAATTTATTTAACTGATCATTGTTTTGTACCGAGGGAACACCCCGGCGATAATTGACTTCATACTTAGCACCGTAGGTCTGACAAACACTGGCCACAATCCCTTCTATCCATTGGGGTAAGTTGGCATGGGTTTCCGGATGGAGCGATCGCACTGTTCCCGCCATTCGTACCTGATCAGCAATCACATTCGGAGCCCGTCCCCCGTTAATTTGCCCCAAGGAAAGAACCATGGGCCGTAAGGGATTTTGGGTACGGCTTATGGCCTGTTGCAACGCCGTAATCACCTGGGCCGCAATCCAGATGGCGTCGATCGCCTCATAGGGTCTTGCCCCATGGCCGGACTCCCCCTGAATAAAAATTTCTAAATCATCCGCCGCCGCCGTCAATGCTCCATAGCGGATACCCACCTGTTTGGCGGGAATGGGGGGAAAAACGTGAACCCCCAAAATATGGCTCACATCCCGCATGGCCCCATCTTGGATCATCCAACTAGCGCCCTGGGCAATCTCCTCCGCCGGTTGGAACAAAAACCGCACCTTTCCGGGTAGGCGATCGCCCATTTGGGACAAAATCATTGCCGTGCCCAGACCCAGGGTGGTATGAATATCATGGCCACAGGCATGCATCACCCCCGGATGGCGGGAAGCAAAGGGCAGGGGCGTTAACTCCTGGATCGGCAACGCATCCATATCAGTCCGAATAGCCAGTAGCCGAGAATCTGTCCCCGTCCCCGGAAGATTGCCCACTACCCCCGTTTTGCCGATCGCCTCTTCCACCTGTAATCCGCAGGAAGATAACACCCCCGCCACATAGGCCGCCGTCTGATATTCCTGACCACTCAATTCGGGATGGG
>JBJOGT010000176.1:0-5490 GCA_046048115.1 Cyanobacteriota bacterium
TCGATTCATGCCCTTGTCTACCAGGGCCAATAACACTTTTTGGCTGAAAATGACCCCGCCATACACGTTCATATTGCGTTTCATATTTTCCGGGTAAACCAGCAAATTTTTGACTAAATCCGTGGTTTCTTTCAACATAAAGTGGGTCAAAATACAGCAGTCAGGAAAAGCGACCCGCTCCACGGAACTGTGGGAAATATCCCGTTCATGCCAGAGAGCCACATTTTCCAACGCCGCCACTGCATGACCCCGCACCAGTCTGGCCATACCTGTGAGACGTTCAGAACGAATAGGGTTGCGTTTGTGGGGCATGGCGGAGGATCCTTTTTGCCCTTTGGAGAAAAATTCTTCGACCTCTAACACGTCGGTACGTTGCAGATTGCGGATTTCCACCGCAAACCGTTCCAATGATGCTGCCAATAACGCCAATTGTTGAATGTACTCGGCATGGCGATCGCGGGAAACCACCTGGGTCGAGGCCGTATCCGGTTCCAGTCCTAGCTTCTGACAGGCGATCGCCTCCACCTTGGGATCAATATTGGCATAGGTGCCCACCGCCCCGGAAATTTTACCCACCGCAATGGATTGACTGACCCGCACCAGGCGATCGCGGTTACGGAGCACTTCCGCTAACCAGCCTGCCAGTTTAAACCCAAAGGTAATCGGTTCCGCATGGATACCGTGGGAACGACCTACCATGACGGTGTAACGGTGTTGCTGGGCCTGGTAACGCAGGGCTTGGGTTAAATCTTCCAATTGGGCCAAAATTAAATCCAGACTGGCCACCAACTGGAGGGCCAACGCCGTATCCAACACGTCCGAGCTTGTTAGTCCCAGGTGAATATAACGTCCCGCATCCCCCACATACTCATTAACATTGGTCAAAAAGGCGATCACATCATGGCGCACTTCCGCTTCAATTTCTAAGACCCGTTCCGGATCAAATTGGGCCTTGGCTTTAATCTCTTCCACCGCTTCGCCAGGAATATAACCGAGTTCTGCCTGGGCCTCACAGACGGCAATTTCCACGTCCAGCCAGGTTTGTAGCTTATAGGTATCTGTCCAAATTTTGCCCATTTCAGGCAGGGTATAGCGTTCGATCACAAGCCCAATCCTTAAACAACCGCTTAATTTTACTATTCGGCGGCAATGCTCGTCAGGGATTAGAAACTTCTGTCACGAACTGTTACGAAGAAAAATGGGAAAGCGCCAAAGTTAATCTGATAGGCTGAAGAACGCGATAGTTGTGGGAGACTTGTTAACGTGACCTTAATGCAAATATTAAGCGGGTTGCAATGGTTGTGTCTGTTACCGATTTTAGGCGGGTCAGTTTATGCCATTTTGACCATATTCACGACCCAAAAATTTTTGTCTCGAACAATACCCAAGCACGATTTCTCCCCAGGAATTTCTGTGTTTAAACCGGTACGGGGACTCGAAAAAAACCTAGACCATAATCTCCGTTCCATCGCCCAGCAAGATTATCCAGACTATCAGGTTATTTATTCTGTTCAAGATCCCAATGATGCCGCATTGCCAATTTTGCGCGCAATCGAAGCGGAATTTGGCCCGGAACGTATCACTGTGGTGATTGATATGGTACAGACGGGAGCAAATGGCAAGATCAATAATATCCTGGGTGCATTACCAAAAGCAAAACATGACATTTTAGTGATTAGTGACAGCGACACCTGTTTGCGTCCTGATTATCTAAAAACCCTTGTGTCTCCTTTGGCCGACCCCCAGGTCGGTTGTGTGTGTACCCCGTTTAAATTGACCGAAGCTCAGTCTTGGTACGAAGCCCTGGAGTTATTAACCATTAATGCGGATTTTATGCCGAGTGTAATGTTTGCAGAAGTGACTGGGGCATCTAAGGCGTGTCTTGGCCCCTCCCTTGCTATCCGGCGATCGACCTTAGATAACGTGGGGGGATTAGCCAGTCTCGCAGATTATTTGGTCGAGGACTATGAGTTGGGACGACGAGTCTGGACAAGTGGTTTACAAATGGTCTTGTTGCCCTATGTGATTGATGCGGTTGTTGATCTTGAAAGCTGGGGAGCTTGGTGGCGTCATCAAGTTTATTGGGATCAAAATACATTTTTGGCCCGTCCGGCACCCTTTATGGCAACGGTCTTGATCCGGGCTGTTCCCTTTGCCGTTTTATTCACACTTCTGCAACAGGGGACTCCCCTGAGTTGGGGGATTTTATTGATCACGATCGCCATCCGTTACTGCTCGGCGGCGATCGTTGCCCGACAATTACACGACCCAGAAAGCTTACGTTACCTAGCCCTGTTACCCATTCGGGATTGTTTTGGACTAATTTTTTGGGCATTGTCTTTCAGCCAACGCACAGTGACTTGGCGGGGGGTGGAATATCGGCTTACGGAACGGGGCAAAATGGTTCCCCTCCCTTAATTCGTCATCAGCCAAGGTCGCAAGTGAATGACTGGTTAACAAGAATGTAAATTTTTGTGTCTTTTTTAGTATGATTGCCCTTGACGCCTTAGTTGGTCTAAAATAGTCCGAGAGTCCTAAATACATTCTTATAGGAGATATTTCATGGAACCGCTCACCCGTGCCCAGAAAGAATTGTTTGATTGGTTAGTTAGCTACATTGACGAAACGCAACATGCGCCCTCGATTCGGCAAATGATGCGAGCGATGAATTTACGTTCCCCAGCGCCGATCCAGAGTCGATTGGAGCGGCTCCGTAACAAGGGCTATGTGGATTGGACGGATGGTAAAGCCCGCACTCTCCGCATTTTGCATCAAAAACCGAAAGGAGTGTCCATCCTGGGGGAACTGAAGGGGGGGGAACTGATTGAAGCTAACGCCGAGGACGTGGAAAAAATCGATTTCGCCCCCCTAATGAAAAAGTCGTCTGCCTTTGCTCTGAAAGCGGTTGGTAATGACTTGGTGGATGATTCCATTATTGAAGGGGATATGATTATCCTGCGGTCGGTATCGGGGGATGAAACCATTGAGGACGGTGCCCTTGTCGCAGCTAGTGTCAAGGGAGGAAAAATTGCTATTAAACGCTATTACCAAGACGGCACCAAAGTCATTCTCAAAGCCTCTAACAATAAGGGACCCGGCCAAGAAATGAAGGCTAGCGAAGTGGAAATTCAAGGGATTTTGATCGGCGTTTGGCGGAGTTTCGTCTGAGGACGATGGTGAATTAGCCGCCGCAGACCTAAGCGAGGCTTGCCAGTGATCAAGTTCTGAATTTGCGCTTATCCCAAGATCTCGATGTGGCCTAACCGGGAAGGCGATCGGGATCTTTTTTTACTGCTGATTTATGGCAAAAAGTGCGGACTAATGGTTGTGGGCTAACCACAGAGGATCAATTTTTCAAGGTTAACATCTATCTTAGGCGATATGTCTTAGGTTAGAGATTATTATTATTAGACATAATGGACAAAATCCTAAAATGTCCGAAAATAGTCAGCAAGTAGTTGATATTGCGTGCCATGGCCAGACGAAAGGTATAGGGGTTCTTGAAAGTCTGCATGGACTTTATTAATCGGGATAATCTCCACAACGCTATTGCTGTAAGCTAGTCCCTGTAAGTCTTTGATTAAACTAGGTGTCCAAGTTTTGTGACGGACGATCGCCCCTTGTTCTAAGATCCATTGACTTAGATAATGGTGGGTGATACCTGGTAATTGTTCTCCAGTAAATATAGGGGTGAAAAAAGTATCCCCGCGCCAGCCCCATAGATTCCCTGTGCTTGTTTCTAACCAATGCCCGGCGCGATTGGTCAAAATAGCTTCTTGGGACTGTTGACGTTTAGCCGTCTGCTGTGCAAGGTAGGGCGCAAAATAATTGCCTGTCTTCCAATGGGCTAGGGAACGTTGAAATTGACCAGGGGGCATCAACCAGGCCGTAATGCCTTGGTGTTGGCGTTGGGCTAAATCCACTGGCAAGGATCGTCCCATCATCCAAGCTTTTCCCGTGGGGAAGATCGTAATGCGGAGTACGGGATAGTCCTGGGCCAAGGCGATCGCCCCTTGGGTCAGTTCTTGCCAATCAGGGGAGGGCCACTCTAACTCAGCCAAATGTTGCCGTAGGCGATCGCCGTGGGCTGACCAATGGGTAAGGGGATGGAAAAGGTTTTGTTCGTAAACCCTTAAGGTGGTAAAAATCGTTGCGCCATACAGTAACCCCGGTTCGGCGATCGGTAACTGAATAAAATCTTGATCAAACCATTGTCCATCAAACCAATAACCCATGAGTCCCCGACCATCAAAACATTAGAGACCCAGATGCAAGATAGACATTGTGAACGGCGATCGCCATATTGATTTCCTAATGACCCGCCGTTTGTAGAATTTGCGCCATCTTTTCCGCCACCGTCGGTAACTGCTCCAACATGGCAAAATGACCACAATCAGCCAACTCAATTACATTCTGCCCCAGGGGATGAAAGGAGGAATGGAAACTCGCCAAATAGTTGACATACTTTATTTCCATCACCCGATCCTGTTGCCCCGCAAAAAAATAGACCGGTTGGGCAAGATCCGCCACCAACTGGGGGAGTAAATGCACCTCTGCTTCCGTGGTGGTTTCCAATAATGCGCCCCGTGCTGCCGTTCCATCTGCCCGTAGTAAATCCCAAAGACGCTGTTGGCCCCAACGACGATCCAACGGTTGTTTCACCATTAAACGACTAAACACTAAATCCAGCCCAGGCACATTGCCTAACCAGGCCGGACGAAACTTAACTAAATTTTCCCCCGCTGAGCGAAAGCGATCGAAGTCTTCTTTTAAGTAAATCCACCCCCCCGCATTTAAACAAATAACCCCTTTCACCCGTTCGGGGCATAGGTGAGCACCCCAAATACCAATACTTCCTCCCAAGGAATGACCCACTAACCAAGCATGATCAATGTGGAGCTTTTCCAGCAAGGTCACCAGATCAGCGGCGTAGGCTGCCAAACTATACTGTTGGGGCAACGGAGCGACCCCTTGGGATTCCCCAAACCCCCGCAAATCATAACTCACACAGGCATACTGCTTTCCTAAAACCTGGATTAACGGAGACCAATAATGATGGCTTAAGAGCCAACCATGCACAAAGACAAGGATGGGGAAAGACGGGTTCGAGGGAGAACCATGCCGTTCGTAACGGTGGGGAGTTCCCAGAATGTCAAGGGTGGACATGGCGATCGCCGATTAGTAACACTATGAGCAGTCGATGGTTTCCATTGTAAAGTATAGAAAGCCTCGTTTTTTCCCCCTGCCCTTTCTGGATTATCAGGATATTTTTTATTTGTTTATTATTCAGTGGGTCAATAGTTATACCGTCATAAACCAAGTTTCTCCCGGCAGCTTGTAGGTAAAAAAATGATCATTTAATGAATTTCAGCCTTCATCCGTTCCAAGGTCATATTCATCTGATCAAACATCTGTTGAGGTGTCATTCCAAATTGACCCAACTGGGTTTTAAGTTGTTCAACGGTCATTTTAGCCATAAAGTCGTCGGAC
>JBJOGT010000177.1:0-4064 GCA_046048115.1 Cyanobacteriota bacterium
CCAACGCCTCCCCCGGCTAATCCCTTAGAGGTGATTCCGCCCCCAGAAGATTCACTCAACAATACATCTGCACCACTTCCTGCGCCTCCGGCGGATGTGAAAAAGTCAGAACCAGGAGAAAATTAGACCATTTGACAGTAATCTGAATACAGTGATGACACAAAAGATTTGTCTATTGTTAGGGTCTAGAGTTATGTTGCTGTCGTTAATTTTCCGCAAAGATTCTAGAATCAATAAAGCAATTAACCCCCTTTCGTCAATCTAGACAGAAGAATAGCAAAATATATATCCCACCAACGCACTAGCTCGGGTCTGCTGAATAAGTCTAAAAAGTGAATCGAGGTGCCATACCGCAAGAAAAATATGGACTTTGGATGCGAAATGTGAAATTTAGCCTTTGCAATTATTCCCCTTAAGCCCTACAAATCATGCTTTTTTTAGTGCGGTCTTTTGGCTTCTTCCTTGATTAGGCTAGGTTTTAATCACCTTTTCCCCCTGTGAGATCTTTGTGTTTTTTTCTAGACAATACTAAAAAAGGAGAGAATTGTTGGCGAATCCTCCCCTCCTATTCAATGAGTAAAAGTTAAAAGAAATTTAAAGAAACTGTCATTAAGCAAAAACAAAATCGTTCATCGTTAAGGATGAAGTATTAACGCCTAAGAGAGTGGCGAACACAGTGCCGTTGAGGGAAAGATTATTACCATCCCGGCCAAGACTATCGAAATTAACTCCCGATCCTTGGGCGGCAATCCCAATCACATCCGTCCCTTGCGTAAAGTCCGTGATGATATTGGGCATCTCAATTACTCCAGTTTGGTCGGTCAAGAGCCAGAACTGATCTGCCCCAGCGCCACCGGAGAGGAGGTTATCACCGCCTTCGCTGACATAAAACTGGTCATCCCCTTCGCCCCCGATCGCCTTACCATTGGCCCCCAGGTCAAAAACATCATTGCCTTTGCCGCCAGAAAGCCGGTAATTCATCGCCCCAGAAGCATCAAAGTAATCATCGCCACTGCCCCCATTAGCCCGATCGCCGTTGTTGACGGAGATAATATCTTGGCCACTGCCGGTATGAATGCGATTACCACGAGAAAAAGGAGAATTAACCGCAAAAAGCGTATCTACCTCATCATTGCCTGCGCCCGTAAAAACGGTATCGTTAATGCCATCAAAAATGAGGTCACTGCGGGAATCATTGGCGATCGCCGTATCGTCTTGTGATGTCCCTGTCACTAACTGAGAAACTTCAGCAGTAGCAGCAGCAACTCCTAAACGGGGATCGAGGGCTAGGGGCGTATCCAATTCCAACATCACGATTTCATTGTTATCAATCCCTGGGGGACGACCAATGGAAAAAGGATAGTTGTTATCGTTGGCAACCAAGATGGTTTGACTATCCAGAACCAACACATCTTCAATGGTTTGGAAGGGCATGGTATAGGTGTTGCTACCATCGGCATTGAGATCATTGGGATCTTCAATGGAGAGCAGATTTGCCACTTCCTGCTTTTCAACAAACCCCCCTTCGTCAATCTGGCGGAAGTCCACCTTAAAGATTTTCTTGAACGCCGCTGAAGCCCCTTGATTGTTGTCCCGTTCAATTACCAAAAATTCGTGGTCATTGATGGGGGTAAAATCCCCGATCGCATTGGCCGTATTGTCTAGGCGATAATAACCGACTAACCCTTGATAGGATTGACTGGCAACATCAAATTTGTAAATGCGGAGGGACTGGGCGGGATCGCCAACGACGGTTCCTTCCAATAACGGATATAAAGTTGTGCGATCGGGACTGAAAGCCATGCCCTCAAATCCTTGGGAGCGGTTTAAATTGGCGACGACTAAATCCCCGTAGTAGGGTTGGTTGGGATCGTTGAGATAGGGAGAATTGAGATTATTGTTAGGATTGGCGTAACCTGTCCCTGCAAAGTAATCATTCACCAACACTTCCCGACCCGTACCAGGGAAATCGGTAAAGAAGCCATCTACACCCAGATCAATAAACTGTTTAAATTCCTCGTTTGGGCTGTCATAGCTATCGGGCAGAAAGAAATCATCGTTCCGTAGGGTATAGAGATGCACAAATAACCCGGCTTCATGGGCATCGCCAATTAAGGTGGTGGGAGTTTCCGTCAGGCGATCGCCGTCGCTAATCACCCCGTCCCCATTGAGATCATCGGCTTGTCCGTCCCCATTGGCATCTACTGTTGTTAAAGGGACAATGCGCTGTTTATTGGGGCCAATCCCATCGGCGTAGGTTTTAACCTCCGCTAAACCCGTTGGGGTCGAAAGATCGGTATAGGTGCGAGGATCACCATTGACCACAAAATCGTAGGGTTTGCCACTGCCGCCAAACAACTGCACTAAGGGAATGTCAAGCCCCGCCGTCGGCATGATGGAGTCATGGAGATCTTTAAGGTTAGCCACCTCAAAGGATTGGATGAAAACACGGCTCGGATCAGTAAAATTATTAGCTTTTAAGGTATCTACCAGTAATTGACTGGTGTTATAGCCCTGGTTTTGGAAATAGGTGGGATGTTTGGTTTCGGGATAGATGCCAATTTTCCGCCCGGTTTCCGTTTCCACTTGTTTTACCAGAGCAATAACTTCATCCAGGGTGGGAACTTTTAAGCCATCGTTATCAAAAGCGGTGCCTCGAATCGCCGGAATCCGTTCGATCGCGTTGAGGGTTTTAATTTCGGCTAGGGTAAAATCTTCCGCAAACCAACCGGTACGATTTACGCCGTCTAAATTTTTGGTGGTGAGGCGATCGGCAAATTCTGAACGGTTATAGACATCGGTGCTGGTGTCGGTGGTATTGAGGGAACCATCAGCATTAAGAACTGCCAACATGGGTTCGTGCCGCGCAATCAATACGCCATCCTTCGTCACCACTAAATCCGGTTCAATAAAGTCCGCTCCCAGGGCGATCGCCAACTGATAGGCTTCCAACGTATGCTCAGGACGAGAACCACTGGCACCTCGATGCCCAATCACAATAGGAGCTTGACCTGTTAAGGTATCAAATTCAGGTTTAGACAAAACATCCGGATTCTGGGGCGATCGCACGGTATCGGCGGTAATTTGATCCCGCACTAAATCCCCTGTGCCAGGAAAATCAGTAAAATAGCCATCCACACCTAAGCTGATGAATTGGCGAAATTCTGCTTCGGGATTGTTTTGATAGTCCGAGGTGAGGTAGCGGGCTTCGTTGCGGAAGGTATAGGCGTGAACTTGTAACCCGGCTTCGTGAGCATCTGCAATTAAACTGCTAGGGGCGATATTGACCCGATCTTGGGTATTAATCACTCCATCTCCATTGAGATCGTCCGCTTGACCGTCACCATTCGCATCCACAATGCGGCTAGAAAGAATCATCGGCTTCCAAGGCCCAATCCCATCGGCATAGGTGGCAATTTCCGCTAATCCTTCAGGGGTTTGCAGATCGCCATAATTGCGCGGATCATTGTTGACGACAAAATCATAGGGTTTTTCGTTGACATCTTGGTAAATCAACGAACCATCATCGGCAATGTCATAGGCATCCAAGAGTTGTACTAAGGGAATATCTACGCCTTTTGCGGGCATTAAGGTATTATTCAGTTCTTTAAGGTTCGAGACTTCAAAGGATTGAATAAAAACCCGATTGGGATCGGTAAAGTCTTTTTCAATTAACGTATCTAACAGTTTTTCTTCCAGGGATAATCCCAAATTATCGTGATAGGTAGGATGCTTGGTTTCGGGATAAATGCCAATGGTTTTTCCCGTGTCAGCTTCAACCTGTTTTACCAAATCAATAATTTCGGATAGGGTCGGAATTGGGAAAACCCCATTAAAAGCCTGAGTCCGAAAACTTTGGGGCATAACAGCCCGTAAGGTTTTAATTTCCGCTAGGGTAAAATCCGAGGCAAAAAAGCCTTCTTCGGCTACACCATCGACAATTTTGGTGGTTTTTCGATCCGCAAATTCGGGACGATCTTTAACGTCGGTGGTATTAATTAAATTGGGTTCGTGGCGTGCGATTAAATAACCATCTTTGGTGGCAACTAAATCCGGTTCAATAA
>JBJOGT010000178.1:0-3020 GCA_046048115.1 Cyanobacteriota bacterium
GTTTAACAATATCCAGACCTTGGCAACTTGGACAAACAATCGCGTTGAATTGCATGGCGTACTTTTTTTGAGATTTACATTTACCTATTATTACTCATTCCACAGATTTGGGACACTACCATCAAGGGCTTTAATTTTTGCTGAATAATCATTCATTAATCGCATTGCTTCATTCAAAAAGCCACGCTCATCTTCATTAGTTAAATCAAGCGATTTTCCCGTTTCCTTTTTAATAAACTGAAGCATTTCATATAAAACAGCGGCTTTCCATGTTGCCCCACAATTTAAACAAACGTTAGCGTTGCGATCCTCTCCCGTCACAGCCCCAACAGCGCCACCAACGACACCAAACAGTACCGTTCCGACGAGGGCACGCCCCCAGTCAACATCAGTATCTCGTTTTATCTGAATCGACTCAGATCCGCAGCGTGGACAGTTCGCCATTATTTTTACCCAAATACTTAACCATTAATATTAATGGATGAATCAAACTTTGGTTGCACTTTGCCCAAAAAAGTCTGATCGCCATCACGAATGGCCAAGCGAGAAAAGCCGGTAGACAGGGCAAAATAACGGCGATCGCCGTTTCGACAAGGTGCAAATCAGGATAGGTCATCACCACAATGGCCGCTTTACTCCAGCGTCCCTGATCGGCAAAGGCCACATCAACCCCAGCGACGAGATCTAACGACGAAAAGCGATCCTGGAGAATGACCCGATGGCGTAATCGTTCCTGTTCAAGACGGGGGGCGGTGAGGGCAGTAGAAGACACAACGGTATGATTAGGGCGGGGACAAACTCACAAAGTGATTCCAAACAGTCTCAACCTATCCACCATCTACGACCAATGCCATGCGGACGATCGCCGAAATTAATGAGAAATTGCGCCAGGGTAAAGCCGTGGTCTGTACTGCGGAAAGCGTTAAGGCCCAGGTGGCAGAACAGGGAGTTAAACAGGTAGCAGAACTGGTTGACGTGGTGTGTACAGGCACCTTTGAGCCGATGGAATCCTCGGGGGCCATTTTAAACTTGGGGCAGACCGACCCACCGATTAAAATCCGCCAATGTTGGTTAGATGGCATTCCGGCCTATGCGGGGTTCGGGGCAGTGGATTTATACCTAGGGGCAACGGCGGCGTCAGAAACGATCACCCCAGGGGAGGCCTTGAACGAATTAGAGTCCCGTGGGGGTACTGTCTTCCAAGAGCGGGGCGGCGGGCACATTATTGAAGAGTTGATTGCCGGGAAAAGTATTCCCCTCAAGGCCATTGGCCAAGGGACGGATTGTTATCCCCGCATGACCCTAGAAACGATGATTAGCGCCGATCGCATTAATCAGTTTTATCTCTATAATCCCCGCAATTTGTACCAAAATTTCATTGTTGGGGTTAACGGTGGCGATCGCCTTTTATATACTTACCTGGGCCCGTTACAACCCCGTTTAGGCAATGCGGTGTACTCCAATCCCGGTGCGATTTCCCCTTTGTTTAATGACCCCCAATTAGAGGCGATCGGCATTGGCACGAAAATCTTTCTCGGCGGCGGGGTGGGTTACATTGCCTGGGAAGGCACCCAACATTTTCCCCTGCAAAAACGCTTACCCAATGACACCCCCATTGGCCCGGCCGCAACTTTAGCCCTGATCGGCGATGCGAAACAAATGGATGCCTATTGGGTGCGGGGCTGCCATTTTAAAAATTATGGCCCCTCGCTGATGTTGGGCATCGGAGTCCCTATTCCTGTACTCGATGAAACGGTAATCCAGCACTGTGCTGTCAAAGATGAGGAAATTGTCGCCCCGGTGGTGGATTTTTCCATTCCCCGCCGCGTCCGTCCCACCTTTGGCCTCGTGACCTATGCCCAACTCAAAAGCGGTAAAATCACCATCGAAGGCAAATCCGTTCGAGTCGCCCCCCTAGCCAGCATTGCCCGTTCCCGAGAAGTGGCGGAAACCTTAAAAAGTTGGTTGGATGCCGGTAAATTTTTCCTAACCGAGGCGATCGCCCCTTTACCCAAAGACCGCCGCTTTTTGGCCCAAGACCCCGTCGGTAATGTGGGGAATTAACTGGGTAGGTGGAGACGACGGGCGATCGCCGTTTCCCAGGGTTCGGTGAGGGCGACTAAATCAAGATCAATAAGGGCAGTATTGTCAGCACTGAGAATCGTTAAATTGCCGTTCTCTGTACCGACGGTGCCTAACTTCTGCCAAGTGTTGTTTAAACTTTCTTGTAAATACTGTTCCCACTCAGATTGATACTGGGGCTTCACCGTCACAATAATGCGGCTGGCGGATTCCCCAAACAGTAATTGATCTAAGCGTTGGGGATCAGCATTAATCACCATTTCTGCCCCCAACTTTCCGGCGCACCGCGTAGCGGATCTCTGCGAGATCGCCATTTCTGCTAGGGCTACGGCTAATCCCCCTTCAGCACAATCATGGGCGGCGCTAATCCAACCCTGGGCAATACCATGGCGACAGGCCGCTTGCACCGCTTTTTCTAATGCAAAATCTACTTGGGGAGGCTGACCAGCAACGGTGTGATGGAGTACCGCTAAATAGTCCGAACCGCCGAGGGTATTGTGATCATTACTGCCTAACAAATAAATGCTGTCCCCTGGATGCCGCCAACCTTGACCCACCACTTTAGTAATATCCGCCACCCGACCCACCATGCCAATCACCGGGGTGGGATAAATGGACTGGGGCTTGCCGTCCGCGTCCAAGGTTTCGTTGTACAAACTGACATTGCCGCCGGTAACAGGGGTATTCAGTTCCCGACAGGCCTCAGCAATGCCTTGACAGGCCAAGGCCAGTTGCCAATAACCGACGGGATTTTCCGGGCTACCAAAATTCAAGTTATCGGTTACGGCCAACGGATCTGCCCCCACACAGCTTAGGTTCCGCGCTGCTTCGGCCACAGCGGCCTTGGCCCCTTCCAAGGGATTGAGGTACACATAGCGGGCATTACAATCCGTGGTGGCCGCCACCCCAATTACACTGTCGGACGGTGCAGCCTCAAT
>JBJOGT010000179.1:0-2786 GCA_046048115.1 Cyanobacteriota bacterium
TAACCACCGCTGTCACCGACACCATTGAACGGGGACTAGCGGACGGCATTATTTTATCGGGGTGGGCCACGGGCAGTCCCCCCAGCCAGGAAGATCTGGAACTAGCCCGCAATGCGGCCAAGGATACGCCCATCTTTATCGGTAGTGGGGCCAATGAGGATAATATTGGTCATCTCATCCAAGCGGCCGATGGGGTGATTGTGGCTAGTTCCCTCAAACGCCACGGTAAAATCACCGAAACCATTGATCCCATTCGGGTGGCGGCTTTTATTGAGGCCATGCAAGAGGGACTGGCGGCCCAAAAACCCTTGGTGGAGATGACCCCCCCCCTAAAGTCCGCTGTGGTCTAAGGCGATCGCCCCCTGGATCTACCTTCCCCAGGGGAAACGATTTTCAGTCCTGGGAGTCTGTAAAACAAAACGGATGGTGTATCTTAGATGAGATTGGGGGGCGCGAGCTTGTTCTGGGCGATGGTTTTACTGTTGGGCTGAGGTTAACACTGTGACAGTTAGGAATTCAACGAGAAAAAAATCCCATCGCCGGGCTAAAGTCGCATCCCGCCGTCCCCCTAAACGTCCCCGGCGGGGGTGGGGGTGGATCAGTTTGGGTCTTACGGCGATCGCCCTCCTCTCGGCCACGGCCGGGGCATTATTGGCCTACTCCCTGTCCTCTATTCCCCTGAAACAAACCAAGCTTTCCCCGGAAGAGGCAGCGGTGTTTGGTCAGGAAGAAACCATTTCCTATAAAAACCTGAATATCCCCCAACTCAGTCGTCCCGTTAACATCCTATTGCTAGGAACAAAAGTCTTAACATCTGACCAGCCGGATCCGAGCCAACCCGATCTGGGCTACCACGCCTTGGTTAATTCCCTAGAAGGGTTGACCGACACAATGATGTTAATCCGACTAGACCCCGAACGAAAAACCTTATTGGTTCTGTCCATACCCCGCGATACCCAGGTTGATATTCCAGGGTATGGTCTCCGCAAAATCAATGAAGCCAATGCGGATGGGGGACCGGCATTAGCGGCGGAAACCGTCAGTGGTCTATTAGTCAATGTGCCTGTTGATCGGTATGTGCGGGTCAACGTCCAGGCTGTAGAAAAGCTGATTGATGCCCTAGGTGGTGTCAATGTGTATGTGCCCAAAGATATGAAATACCAAGATGATAGTCAACATTTGTACATTGATCTTAGGGAAGGTCAACAAAAATTGAATGGGGATCAAGCACTGCAATTGCTACGTTTTCGCCATGATGAATTGGGGGATATTGGTCGCATTCAACGGCAACAATTGGTGATTCGGGCGGTGATCGAGCAGGCCCTCAAACCCCAAACCATTTTGAAAATGCCCGAAATCGTCAAAATCCTCCAGTCCTACATTGACACTAATTTGTCCATGGAAGAATTGGTGGCGATCGCCGGATTTTCGGCCCAACGGCAACGGCAAGATGTCAAAATGTTGATGTTACCGGGGGATTTCAGCAGTAACGGCAAGCAAGCCATCAGCTATTGGCTACCGAATCAGCGCAAAATCCAAGACCTGATGACCCAGTATTTCAACGTTAACCCGGATCGATCCTGGCTCAATGACCAAGAATCCCTAGGGGAAGACGAAGACCCCTTTCCCGATCCCTACGCTATCCGCATCGCCATCCAAGACAGCACCGATCGCCCGGAAGCGGTTCAAGCCCTAGTCAATCAACTGCAAACCGCTGGCTATAGCCAGATTAACGTCGTCAATGCCCTGTCCCAGCCCCTTAAAACCACCCAGGTTATAGCCCAACAGGGGGATGATCTGAGCGCAGCCCAAGTGCGGAATAATTTAGGGCTGGGGGAAGTGTTGGTGGACAGTAATGGCTATTTAGTTTCCGATGTGACCATTCAATTGGGCTATGATTGGCGGCAATAGTACCCCTCGCTGGTCTGACTCACCCGTTACAATGGGATTTCACTAATATTATTTGATTCGCAACGTAAACCCTATTTACCACTATGACTTCCTACGCTTCTGCCACGGCCCGCGCTGAAATGAGTGAACTGCGGCGCCTAAAAAGTTTACTACCACCGGAACTCCAAAGTTGGGTGATGGTGGAAGGAAGCACTGAAGTAAATCCGCCCTTGATCCGTTCAGAGGAGTTGGGGCGCGATGAAATTGAAATTCAAATTGATTTGCCCAAATGGGAAAACCTTGCCATTGATCAACGCAATCTGCTGTTTTGGCATGAAGTGGCTCGGGTACAAAACGATACGATTCCCCGGGAAGGCTGGGAGATGGCTGCTTTGGCGATCGGCTTGGGGGGGGCAGTGGGGGAACTCTGGGTACAAGACGGCTTACTGCTCCTGTTAGCCCTAGGACTTTGTGGTATTTCCGGTTACCGTCTGTGGCAAAAAAATAACGGCGATAAACGCATCAAAGAGGCGATCGAGGCCGATGAAAAGGCGATCGCCCTTGCTACCCGGTTTGGCTATACCTTACCCAATGCCTATAAAAGTCTAGGCAGTGCCTTTAAATCCTTAATTGAACAAACCCCCAACCGCCGTCAACGTAAACAGTATGAGACTCGCCTCCAAGCCCTGCGCCAAAGTGCCGCCCGCATGAAAGCTAAAACCCAAAAAGCCCAAGCCCGTTAGGATAACCTGTAACAAATGTTACACAGGATTGAAATTTAGTAATGCTACCGTTATGCTACGGTTTTTGCTAACGTGTTAGACAATCTTTACAACGTCCAATGCTTGCACCAATGTCTCCCCCCCCGGACTTTTCCCTGCTGTCCCAAGAAACAG